>JAKSBL010000427.1 GCA_022361115.1 Spirochaetota bacterium
AACGATCTAAAAAATAATAAATTAACTTCATTTGAAACCGAAATGGAAAATCAGAATATAGCCGTTGGTCGTAAATTGACTGATCCAGGGATAGGACATTTCTTTATAATGGGTAGGGATTCAGAAACCAATGATTGGAAATTGTATGATCACAATACTTATGGTGATACAGGTTGGGGGGCTAAATACAATATGGATCGTCACAATGATATTGTAAGATTTAACTGGTATGAATAGAAACGGAAACATATTATGATAAAAAAATGCTTAACATATTTAGTAACTAATTTACTGTTATTGTTTAATTTTTATGGAGAAATACCAAAAGATATGAACTTAGAATACAAAGATGCTTGTACTGATATTGAAATGTTATATGACTTCGAGGAAACTGGTATATTTGGTGAATATCAAGATGAAAATAATGATGAAAATTTTTATGAAGTAATGGTAAGCATCAAGAAAAAAAGAATATCTTTTCGTCATCCAACGGATCGACATGAAAGTCCTGATCGTCCAATAAAATTTGAATATTTTCAAATTGATTGGAAAGATCAAAGTATTAGTTTTTATAAAAAGAATAAGACTTTTATTATTACCTTTAAATTTATTGATCATAAAAGTTTTGTTATTTCTAAATATGCAGATTGGTTTAACTTTACAAAAATGGATAGTCTTAAAATTGATGAAGAAGATAAAAAGGAAATTATGAAAGAATTAGGAATGATCATAACCTTTGGATCTTGTGATTATGATTCAAAAGATAGAGTATACATTGATCCTTACGCCACAAAAAAGTAGATAATTGACCATTCCGAACATCAGTTGCAAATGACATCCTTCCTATCGTTACGGATTTCCTTCTGAAATCATAATTATGATGTCTACTTGTATGCTGAAATAATTTACCTAGTAGTTTTTATATGACATACTTTAATTGGTATATGGTTAATGCAAGTTCAAAACAAGAATTATTTAGGAGCATGATAAAATGAAGAAATTTAGACGTATGATAATTAATATTTTCATGTTGATTTTATAATTACCATAACTTTTAGTTGCTTTCCCAAAAAGCAACTTTATGGCACGAAAATATTTGTTAATTTACCAAAAGATTATCTTTGGAGACCAGTTTATAATGATTACTATTGGTTAAAAGGCAATACTGTATGGTACATTGCTAATGATACAAACCTTGAAACAAGGGTATCTATTGAAGTTGAAAAATTGCTCAAATTAAAATATCAACTTGATAAAAAAATCAAGATTGGAAACAATCTTTATCAGCTTACCACAAAAAGAGGAAAATCTTTAGATCCTGATTTAGATACTAAGATGACAGTATTTGTTTATGGTAATGAAACTGAAAGTGTTGCTGTTTATTTGTTTCAAAATTCTCCATTTGAAGATGATCATTTTAGCAAAATTGTTCAGGCTTTCAAAAAATCAAACTGGAACCCATCAGCTGATAAAAATATTGATAAAATTAAATATTTCAATATTGATGAAAAAAATTTAGATTTATTTGAAATTCGAGGATCAAAGTTTCGTTATAGATTCAAAGATGATTTGGAAAAAGTATCATATTTTTCGGTAGGATCTGAGAGGATTCGCTCTAATATCAAAAAGTATGCTTTTCTTTTAGCTGAATCAAGTGAATCAAGAGGAACAAGATTAAATGAACAAGAAAAAAAAGTTAAAATTGGGGAATTTTCTGGATTTCAAAAAATAATTAGTTATATGGATAATGGTATTAAAAAACATATTATGAGCTGTGTTATAGAGATTGATACAGAGTATATAATTGTGTTTTATGTAAAAGCAATAGGCGAACATGCTGATCTGTATTTAAGAAAATCACAACATGCTATGCAATCATTCAAATTTATTCCAGATCTTTTTATCGAGTCTAAAGAAAAAAGATTAGAAATGATTGATTCTATAATGAAAATAAAGAAATGAAAATAAAGAATCAATATAATGGAGCTCGATGTAAATCATTTAAAATCTATTCGAAATGCATACTGATACATCATTTATTTTCTACTCCAAATGAAATAATAAACTATTTCACTAATATGTCAAATCACCTTACTTTACAAAATCCCTGTAATATGATATTTTTTATGAGGAAATAATACGCATTGCGTATACTAGTAGTTATAGGAAATTCCGAATCAAGCTGGAAAGTTAATATATGTCAGTAATAAAAACAAAAGATTTAGAAGATATATTAGAAAATCATTCTTATAATAAAATAATAATAAAAGGTATTCATCATGAGTTTTATTTAATCATAATTGATAAAGAAGGCTCGAGTTTAATTCATTCAGATAATCAAGGTAATCATAAAAAATATAGACATGTTGAACAAATATTAGAATGGCTAAAGAGAAAATATAATATTTGTTCTGTAATAATAGATTTTGAGAAATGGGAAGTTAAAACTAGAAGATAACACTTTAATATAGATTCGGAACTTCCTATAACTGAGCATAAAAGCAATTACATCGACTTGTTCTTTTTTATTTGATTGTTTGTTGAATGATAAATGATTAAGGTGTATTATTGATAGATGTCAGACGGTTACACGATATTGTTAAAATTAGAAATTATTATGAAAATAAATGAAAATGATGTAATTAATTATTTAAAAGATATTTCATTAAAAAATGAGTTAATTCAAAAAGCAGCTCAATGTTGTTTAGAGTATGTAAAAAATTGGAAAATTGATGATCCAGATGAATATAAGCATTGGTTTGGTTATGTGAAAGAAGAAGAATTAAGTATTGAGTTTAAATCACATTCATTTATATTTGACAATAATCATGTAGATTATGTTTATATTATTACTACATGTGAAGTTTTTATTGATCCACATTTTAGAGCTGTTAATTATAATTTTGTTTCGAGACTTGATGGTGAAATAATTGATGATTATATGACATAATAATTTTAACAACATCGTGTAACTGAGAGTTTATGCAATTTACTCCACTGTGTTACGTAAACTTCACAAACTCTCGTATCGTTACATGAAAAATTGAGGCAAAAATTTGTAAGAATAGGAATAAATTATGATAAAATTTATAAAAAACTTATTTTCAAAAAAACCAAAATTTACAGATGATGATTATGAACAACATTATGAAAAAAAAAGTAAATCATTAGAAAATTTGTTAGGTGAACTTCATGAATTGGTTGGACATGCAATTGTTCCATTTCAAATTGGTGGAGCCGTCGATATGTATTATTTTCTAAAAAGTAAATATGGTACTGCTTTTGCAACTATGGAATTAATAGAACCTGATGGTTCTGGACCTAAACCAAATAATAATGGAAAAACATATGAACTAGTTGGATTTACAAAACAAAAATATTCAGAAAATAAAGAATCAGATTTTTCTAAAATAGAAAGAAGAATTTGTGGGATATTTACAACTATTGGAAATTATTCATATCAAGCAGTTTTAAATCCAAAAGAAACATGTGAAATTCCTAATGAAGATAATACAACAAATTGTTTAATATTTGATGAATATACAGATAATGAAAATAAGTTTATAATTGATGATCATGAACATTCATTATTAATATGTATTGAAGTATTTAAAAATGAAATGGATTATGCAATGGAATATGGTACTGATAAATTAATAAGTAAATTAAAAGAAAAAAAGATTTATCCATATTCTGATTTAGATAGGGAGTCTGTTGTGTAAAATGCCTCAATTCTTCATGTAACTTGGCATAAATGAAATAATTTGACTTTACTTGTAGTGTTTACATGGTGATGGAAGATTTTAATTGATACTTGTAGTGTTAAATGTTAGGATAGTTCTGTAAATAAAGTCAAATTACTTCACTTATGCCTGGACGTTATTTGCAATATTTGATTTTATTAATTCGGGAGTAAACATGAAGAGAACAATTATTATTAGTTTGTCATTTATAATTTTATTAAGTTGTTTATCCACAGATAATAAACAAGAAAGAACTGAAATTATACCAGGTAATTTTATAGGTACATCAACAGGAGGATTCGGATCATTAACTTTTGAAGCAGAGTATAATGAAAAACCAATAAATGGTAAAATTATTGGAGGTTTCGGTAATATAGAGATAGATTATTTTATTTTTGATAATAAGTTATCAGGAATGATAGAGGGTGGGTTTGGTAAATTAGAAGTAGACCTAAAATATAATGACATTCCAATTAATGGATTAATTAAATCATCTTTTGGTTCGTTAGAATATGATTTAATTTATGGAAATAAAAAAATAAAAGGTACATTATCTTCCGGATTTGGTTCAATTAATTATGATTTTAAATATGACAATGGATATATTAATGGAACGATCTCTTCTGGTTTTGGATCTTTAGAGTATAATTTTAATTATACTGATAAAAAGGTAACTGGTGAAAAAAAAGGTGGATTCGGTAGTATTGATTACAATTTTAATTTAGAAAACTTAATTGATGAAGAAGTTATGCTTTTTATTTTATTAGATATTTTTCAAGTATTATTTGATGCAAGTTCGTCAAACTAATAAAATCAAATACTGCAAATAACTGAGAGTTTACAAAATTTACCTCCGCAAGCTACGGCAAACTTCGTAAACTCTCGTCCCGTTAAATCTCTACTTCCTCAAATCATCAAGAATCTTAACAATCTCTCTTAGCTTATCCATTTCCTGATTCTCCACAAAAATACTAGGATTTATTTTAGCAGGTTTATTCCTTTTCCTAAATCTAGCTAAACTATACTTATCTGATTTATCCAGTGTCTTTTTGATATAGTTCTGTTTGTTTCTGGTTATTTCAATTAAACTAGACTGATATTTATTGATATTTCTCTTTAATTCAGCAGGATTTAGTTGCTCATATACATTATTAATTTGTGATTTCTCTCTTTTAGTTAGTTTGGAGGATTCAATAAGTCTTTGAAAAGGAGTTTTAGCTCCACGGTATTTTCTAAAATATTTACTGCCTATTCTTGTTTTAGATTCAAGTATCTTTACTGGCTGAAAGAAGTTATTATATATGTGTAGTTGAGAATAAACCTGGTTTATTATCTCAAACTCATTCTGATTATCATAGCGAAGATATCCAACATTTCTTCTAACTACAGAATAATTTTTTTGCTCAACAAAACAATTATCATTCTTTTTGTATGGCCTGCATCTGGTAAAATGTATCTTATTTTTTGAACAAAAATCAACAACTAACTGATTGATAAACTCACTGCCATTATCAGAATCAATTCCTTTTATTCGATAGGGAATATACTTAATCATTTTTTCTAAATCTGAAATGACATGTTCTTGTGTTTTTCCTTCAAGAAGGACTGATAGATTCCAGTATGTATTTACATCAGTAGCATTTAAAGTCCAGTAGTAACTTCCTGAGATATCACCACCTTCATGACTTACTAAATCAATTTCAAAATAACCTGGTTCTGTTTCCGGCCATTCTCCATAAGTCCTGATTGGGATTTGATTTTTTAAGAAATTTCCAGGTGTTGTATGAGATCTGCTTTTACGACCTCTAATGCTTTATAGATTTTAGAACTCTGTCAATTGTAGAGGAGCTAATTGTTAGCAATTTATCTTTTACTCAGGTGTTAATGAAATTTCACCAAATAGTTCAAGTTTCTTGATAATTTGAGGTAAAACTGGAGCTAATCTTTGACCACAAATATAATCCATGATTTTCCATATTTCTTGTAAAGATTGTATTTATATTTTTTCCTGGCTTCAT
>JAKSBL010000649.1 GCA_022361115.1 Spirochaetota bacterium
ATGGCATTCTTATTTACTGATATTCGCGGTTTTACTACTATTTGTGAAGGCATGGAACCGTCAGAAGTTGTAGATATCTTAAATAGTTACTTGGATCTGCAAGCCACGATAATTGAGGAAAACAATGGAGATATTGATAAATTTGTGGGTGATGAAATGATGGCAACCTTTGACGGCCCCCATAAAGAACTGGATGCCTGCCGAGCTAGTATGCAGTTAAGAGAAGCTATGCAAAAAGAAAAAGATGAACGGGAAAGAACCAATTTAAAAACCATGTCCATTGGAATTGGGATTAATACAGGAAAAGTTACTTTTGGTAATGTTGGAGCAAAAGAAAGAATGGATTTTACGTCAATTGGCGACACTGTTAATCTGGCTGCCCGCTTAGAAGGCGCTAATAAAGAATATAATACTAAAACTTTGATCAGCGAATTTGTTTATGAAAAAGTTAAAGACCATTTTATATGCCGAGAAATTGACTTAATTCAGGTAAAAGGAAAAACCAGACCAGTTATTATTTATGAGATATTACAAATTAAAGATAAAACATCCAAAAAACTACAAGAAATGAAAAAATATTTTGAAGAAGGCCTGGTCCGTTACCGCAAGAGAAAATGGGATGATGCTGCAAAATATTTTAATAAGCTCATTGAAGACTATAGTGATAGTACCAGCAGAGTGTTTATCTCCAGAATAGAACACTTTAAAAATAATCCGCCACCTAAAAAATGGGATGGTGTATTTACAATGAAGGTTAAATAAGATTTAAAAAACTAATGGTGGTTCATCATCAGAGTTGAGAAACTGTAAGAAATCAATATCTATATTTTCTCTTTTAAAATTCGATTTTTTTTCTAATACCATTTCTTCATTAGATTCTCTTAGTCGATGTAAGAGACGATATATGATAACCAATAAAGTTTTCATTCCAGCTCGATGATGTTTTTCTATAAACTGGATAAATTTCTTTCGCTCTATTCTCATTAAGGTCGTATCTGTTTTTGCATCTACTTTTGCACTTCTTTTCATGTTGAGAAAAAGACCGGCTTCACCAAAAATTTCTCCTTCATCAATAGATGCAATTAATACCTCTGCCTTTTTGTCATTTTTTATTTTAACATTTAAGGTACCAGATAAAATGACAAATAAATAATGGGATTCTTCCCCCTCATTTACAATCACTTCACCAGGCTGGTATTTTACAATTTCAGAAAGGCTAAATAATGCCTTTCTCTCATTAACGGTTAAAGTATTTAAAACAAAAACCTTACTCAATTGTTGTAAAATGACTTCATCATTAATATTGCTCTCTTTTTCCATGATAACCTCATTTTAAGTAATTTTGGACAAAGCGAAAGAACGCTAAACTATAAAAACACTTTCTATAATTTATTATAGATGATAAAAACAGGATTGCCAAGTTTTTTGTTTATTTCATAAAATGTAGCAGTATTTTTTTAAAAGAAAAAACGAATCTTTAGAAGCAGTTTCTACTTCCTTATGAAAATAAAACTAAGGTCGCTAAAAACAATCCTGATACATGTAAACATCTCTGTAAACAAAACATAAAAGAATGAAATCAGATATATAAAATGTTGACGTTTTTGTTTTTTTTCTTTATTATACTCAGTAAACTGATCAAATTAGTAATTATTTGGATGAAAATAAAGTATTATAAAGTAGAATAACACCTAATTTCTAAAAATATTGTGAATATTTTGTCCATTAGGTATTACTTCAATGATGAAATAAGTTATAGGCTATTAATTACTAATATTACAATCAGTTTTATAAATTCAATCAATTATGATAAAGGTTAATCGTTATTATCCTTTACTCTTTATCAAATTCTAACTGGAGTCTCTCTTAATAACTATTTATTATTTATTTATCATCAATTGAATGCTTGAAAAAGGTCAGTGTAAATATGGCCTTCACAAAATATAAATTGTGAGGAAGTGCAATGATCAACGTTAAAAATCTTGTTAAATGCTACAACAACAATCCTCCTGCGGTTAATAATGTTTCCTTTGAAATTGAAAAGGGAGAAATTGTCGGATTGTTGGGACCAAATGGGGCAGGTAAAACCACTATAATGCGTATTTTAACCTGTTATTTAAATCCAACAGAAGGGGAAATCTTAATTGATGGTAAGAATACCCTGGATGATCCCATTTATATCAAAAAAATGGTTGGATATCTACCGGAACATACTCCTCAGTATGAAGAAATGACTGTCTATGAGTATTTAAAATTTATTGCAGACATTAGAGGAATTGCAAAAGGAGAAATCCATAGCGCCATAAAAAAAATGGTTGATTTAACCTCTATTGAAACAGTGATCTCACGTAAAATCAATCAACTATCGAATGGTTTTCGTAAACGTGTTGGATTAGCATCGGTTATGATACATGATCCACAAATACTCATTCTTGATGAACCAACTGCAGGATTGGATCCCAACCAAATTATTACATTTCGGAAAATCTTAAGACGCTTGAGTCAAGAAAAAACCATTATTTTATCCACTCATGTACTCTCTGAAATTGAGGCCACTTGTGAGCGGGTGATTATCATTAAAAATGGACAAATTGCAGCTGATGATACCATTCAAAATCTGGTTAATAAATCTAAAGATGATCAATTCGTAGACTTTATAGTAAAAGCTGAAAATTTATTAGAAGTCGAAAATCAGATTGTGGCTATCGAGGGTGCCTGGAAAATTGAATTTGAGAAAAAACTCGGACCCAAAGAATTTAAATTTAAAGCTCTCATATCTAAAGACTCTCCATTTGAAGATAATCTAAAAAGTAAAGCTAAAGAACTAAACTGGGAAATTATCAATACAGAACGAAATAATGCCAATCTGGAAGAAATTTTCTTAAAGCTAACCAGTGAGGAGGTTGAACGTGCTTAATCGAATAGGTGCTATTTATAAAAAAGAAATGGGGATTAATTTCAAGTCACCCATTGCTTATGTATTTATCATTTTGTTTATTATTTTTCCGGCTTTTTCCTTTTTCTTTCTTATCGGGGGAATATTTGAAGAAAACTTAGCATCCATGAGAAGCTATTTTAGATATCTTCCGATTGCCTATCTTTTCTTTATTCCCGGATTATCAATGGGTGCCTGGGCTAAGGAGCGAAATGATGAAACCCTGGAACTTCTTTTTACTTTTCCCATCTCAGAATGGGAAGTATTAATTGGCAAATTTTTATCTGCCCTTTCATTAGTAGCTATTGCTCTTGCTACTACAATAATTATCCCTTTGATGACTCATATATCATTAGGTGCCTTTGATATAGGACAACTATTTGCCCAATATTTCGGAGCATTGTTAATGGCTTGTACATATATTGCCATTACATTCTACTTCTCAAGCTTAACTAAGGAATTAATTATCTCCTTTTTATTAAGCGCCTTTTTTCTCTTTGTTTTCATCATCATTGGATATTTCCCTGTGATTGTACAATCCAGTGAAATTTTTACCACTTACTTTTCCTGGCTGAAACCTTTTTTCGTCTGGATCAGCCTGTCTACACATTTTGCTAATTTCAGTAAAGGTGTGATTGATTCAAAAGATGTAATCTATTATATCGGGGTATCAGTTATTTTCTTTTACCTCACCTTACGAACACTCGAAAGTAGAAAATGGAGTTAAGAGCATGAAGAAAATACAACAAGTTGATTTAAAAAACATTCAGTCCTGGATTATTTTTATACTGATCATCCTGAACTTAATCGCCTTCATTATGATTAATAATCGACTATACTTTCGTCTTGATATGACCGAAGGCAAAAAATATTCTATTGGCAAAGCCACTGTGGATTTATTGAAAAAAGTTCAAGCAAAAAATTCTGAATCCTCTAATGAAGAGTATTCTCCTTTGATTATTGAGTATTATTATAATAAAAGAATGCTGGAGATCAATCAGTTTGCTCAGGTAATCCAGTATATTAAAGACCTACTGGCTGAATATGATAAGTATGGAAAAAATGATGTTAAAGTCTATGTTAAAGAACTTTCCTATGCTGATGATAAACACAAGGATGAAATTGAACGGATAGAAAATGCCGGCATTCAAGCTTTTTCACTGATGCAGAGGGAAGAGACTGGTTCAAAAAGCTTGAATGGTTTTTCAGGAATTATTCTTAAATATAATAATGAACAAAAAGTGATGCCGACAGTTATCAGCGACCAGAGCTTTGAGTTTGATCTGGACGTAGAGATAAAAAAAATCATTGGTGATCGCCAGGAAAAACTGGGCATCTTGGTAGGTTCTGCGGAAAGAAAGCTTAACCAGGATTATGCCTACGTCTATCAACTTACACATAGTGAGTACGAGGAAGTTACAGAGATTACTAGCGGTCAGCCAATTGATAAAGATATTGATATTTTAATTATTATTGGTGGATCTGCCTTAACTGAAGCAGATGTTTATCAAATTGATCAATTTCTGTTAAGTGGAGGAAAAGCATTTGTCGCCTTAGGCGGAATCAATTTGCGTTTTTCTCAACAATATGGACAGTTAATGATCATGGGAGAACCGAATCCCAACAGTTTAAATAATTTATTAGCTCATTACGGATTAAAAATCAATCTGGATGTGGTTGGCGATAACAATTCCTACCGTCCGCTTCAGCAAGCAGAAAGCCTTTTTACAGTGAAAGAATACCGTTACCCTGTGTGGCCTGAAATTAAAAACTTTAGCAAAGACCATGTTGCTGTATCAGATTTACAAGCAGTGGATATGTTCTGGCCTAGTTCCATCACAATCGATGAAAAAATAAAGGATCAGACAGATATTCTGTTTAGAACTACAAAGGAAGCCTGGGTACAAACTTCTGAACAGGGATTTCGAATTAATCTACAGGATTTTGAATACCCGGTACAGCAATCCCAGGGTGAATTTGTATTAGCTTGTGCTTATCAAGGTGATGCGGAGAGTTATTTCAATTCAAATCCTATCCCGGAAATTATTTCACCTGAAATGCAAAGCAGTAAAATTGATAGTGGAAAAATCCAACTGGTGGTTTTGAGTAATGAAATGATGTTAGAATCTGAGATGCTAAAAAACTTTAGTCTTAGTCAAGGAAGAGAAGAGTTACTCTTTCTCATGAACACAATTGATTGGTTCTCTAAAGAAAGCTCTTTAATTCAGATAAGAAACAAATCAAAATTCACAAAACCATTAGATAAAGCCGTAGATAAAGCAGATTTTAAAAAGAAAAAATCACGTATTATCTTTGTTTCCCTGTTTATTATGCCTTTACTGGTTGTCTTGCTTGCAGTCATCATTTTTATGACGAATAAATCAAGAAATAAAAAAATCATAG
>JAKSBL010000567.1 GCA_022361115.1 Spirochaetota bacterium
GGATTTGCTGTTGTGGCAACAGAGGTAAGAAAGTTAGCAGAGAGAACATTAAAAGCAGCAGATGAGATAAAAAGTATTTCAGCTAGCAGTGTTGATATTGCAGATAAAGCCGGAGGCTTGATTTCACAAGTCGTTCCTAATATTATAAAAACTTCAGATATGGTACAGGAAATAGCAAGCGCTTCAAATGAGCAGAAGAGTGGCATGAAGCAACTATCAAGTGCTGCAACTCAGCAGGAACAAGTAACCCAGATGGTAAGTGCTAATTCTGAGGAGCTGGCATCAACAGCAGAAGAGATGTCCTCACAATCAGAAAAATTATTAGAATTGGTAAGTGTTTTTAAGATCAAAGATGATCTGCAAGCTTTTAATAAGCCACAATTATTAAGCAAGGCACCAGCAAAAAAACTGGGAAATGGGGTAAATAACGAGAAAGGTAATAAGGTAGAGAATAAAAAACAACCAGCAGATAAAGATAAACAGGAAGTTGTAGATGATGTAGAAAATAAGGATGGTTATATAGAATTATAATTTTATTCGCATTTTTGATAGAGATAGGATTTTATCATTATTAAAAGCTAATGAGGAAGATATAAAAATCTGGCAAAGGTAAAGGATACTGAAGATATTCTGGAAAAATATTGGTGCCAGGCACAGAAATTCAGGTATAAAATATAAATACTGTGCCTGGCACTTTATTAGAGCAAAAAAAATATATAAACAAGATACATAAATTGCATTCGTTCAACTCACCCACTTCTTTTTGTACAAATTTAAATTTCATTTTAAAATCTATGATTTTCTGTTATATAAATTGCATGTTATATATGATTATGATAATGTATGACGATAGGATATTTATATGAAGATTAATGAAAAAATCATTTAATGGATAAATACAATATTATGTGAATTATCAAATCTCAATAACAACAAAGGAATTGAAGTATTACATGTTTGTGGCCGAAAGTGTTCTCAATCATCAATTTATCTTACAGGTGTAGTCAATATTTTAAAATCAACGATTAAGCATACAAGCACAATTGCTTACTAATCATCATAATAAAACTGAATGGCAGTTTGAAAAGGAAATAAAAATGAAAAAGGTTATTAAAAATACGGAAATATCTTTATTTCAAGGTGACATTACCACTCTTAAAGTTGATGCTATTGTGAATGCTGCTAATTCCTCCTTAATGGGTGGAGGAGGTGTTGATGGTGCCATTCACAGAGCTGGCGGAAAAACGATATTAGAAGAATGTAAAACTATCATTCAAAAAATAGGTTCACTACCTACTGGAGAAGCTGTTATCACTAGCGGGGGCAATTTACCTACCCAATATGTTATCCACACAGTTGGCCCAGTTTGGCACGGAGGGAACCAGAATGAACCACAACTTTTAGCAGATGCCTATATCAATAGTTTGAAAACTGGAGCAGAGAAAAAACTAAAAGAAATCGCCTTTCCTTCAATTAGTACAGGCATTTATGGTTATCCTATTGATCAAGCCAGTCATACTGCTTATCAAAGTTGTGTGGATTTTATCACGAATCATTCTCATGATTATAAAAAAGTTATATTTGTCTTATTTAGCCAATATGACTACCAAATATACAGCAATTTATTTACCGACTAATGATGGATAAAAACTTACAATTGAACCAAAGATTCCAAATTATAAAAAAAAGTATTTTCGCTTCTCAAAATAATGAAGAAATTGAGAACCTTATTCAGCAATGTATCAACTTTATCACTAAACAGTATCAAGGTAATGATCAGTTTCTTCAACTTATCTCTCTGACTGATCAATTATTAATAGAGAGAGTTTTAAAAGAAAAAAAATATGTAAACGGCTTTTTGAAAAAAGTTTTAAACTATTATTTTTCTCAAACACAAACCAATTTCTATGATAGTTGGGGAATTTTATTCTGCAAAATATTGGAATCTCGACTGGATATATATTATCCAAAAGTTTTTAGTGCCCTTTTTGAAGTCACCTTTTCATCATTACCTATTTCCAATAAAATGGATGAATTAGAATTTCCCCTGAACGAA
>JAKSBL010000394.1 GCA_022361115.1 Spirochaetota bacterium
ATTATGCTTTTTCTTTGTATATTGTATAACTTGATACATGATTTCTTTGTATGTCTTTCCTCCTAAGAATTTCTCATAGTTAACAAATCGTGCAAAAATATGATAGGTAGTGTTTTCTAAAATATGATAGGTAGTGTTTTCTAAAATAAATCTTAATGGACGTCCCATAGGTATAGTTCCTTGTTCATTTTTTTTGTCTCCTTATTAATATTAATGATTTTTTTATTTGGAAAAATGACAAGGTAGAAAAAAATTTTAAAAATAAATAGTGCCTGGCACAGTATTCAAAAATTTTTTCAATAATTGTTTGTGTTCATCCCCATCTCTGAATCTTGAGGTGAATGTTGTTATGATTAATAATGCCTATAAAAGGAATTTTAATTCAATAAAATAAAATTAAAAAAAAATAATCCTTTTGCATTTCAACAAAATAATATATATAATTAAGCTATGAAAAAATACTTACTAATTTGTCTAATCATTCTAGTTTTGTTACCCTTATTTAGCCAGGTAAAACAATCCAATTTTACTCTGTTAAAGCAGAATCAAAATAATCCATTTCAATTGGCAAAAATTTCGAGTTTACAATTGCTAAATGAGGAATCAAAAATTGAAAAAGCAGTTAAAGTTGATCAGGCATTAAAGATTGCCCATGCAACATTAGCTGGTATTTCTTATGCTTGTTTCTGGGCAGTGGATGCAATTGGTATTGCATTGATCTATAATTTATTCAAAAATCCTGATGGACCTTATTATCAGGGTTTGGTTTACGCTCATCTGGGAGTAGCTATACCGACTTTTGTGATTTTTGGCAGTGCTTTGACAATAGCTTTTACTAAACTAGGCATGAAATTTAAAAACGGTTTGCCCATTAGAAAACCCCATATGGCAGCAGCTTTTGTCTCTTCAGCAGCCTATTTATTAGAGATTGCTTCCGTTGTTTTATCTGCTGTTTTTTTTATCAATGATTTCAATAACAAAGAGTGGGTTGGGTTAGCACATGGAATCACTTGTGGTGTATCGACTTTAAGTATCTCTGTTTCTTTAATTACTATTTTCTTTTGATTTTTTTTTATTGTTTTCATCCAGACTGAGTTGGCTTTGAACTTCTTGGTTTTCACTTATCGATAACCAGCCCTTTGGGTAATATTTCTCATAAAATTCTCAAAAATTTGTATTAAACTTGATTATAGAATTTTTTTTGTTTTTATCAAAAGTAAGTAGTAATAGATTTCATTATGTTACTTAATTGTTGATAAGTTAGAATCAGCTAATATATTTATATCTTGCTAATTAATGTATTTATTATTATATTTTTTTATAGCTTTTTATAACATTATGGTTCTATATTTAATGATAGAATATAAATGGAAGAGAGAAGTCCTATGAAGTATGATTATGATGTAATTGTAATTGGCGGAGGGGCTGCTGGTTATGTGAGTTCAAAACTAGTCAAAGGATTAGGAAAAAAAGTTCTTGTAGTAGAACGGAATCGGTTAGGGGGAGAGTGTTCTCATTCAGGATGTGTGCCAAGCAAAGCTTTTATCAAAACCAGCCAGGTTGCTTATCAATTAAATAAACTCAATGATTATTCATTATTTATTGATAATACAGACCATGTAAAACTCAATGGCAAAAAAGCACTGGATTATGTTAGAAAAATCATTGATCTTACTGTGGAAGACCATCAACCTCAATCTTTAACTGATTATGGTATTGATTTGATTATGGGAACTGCCTCTTTCTTAGATCCTCATACTATCCAGATTAATGAGAAACAGTTAACGGCGAAAAAATTTATTCTAACCGGAGGTAGTGCCCCTTTTGTTCCGCCCATTCCTGGCTTAGATAAAGTTTCTTATTTTACTAATGAAAATTTTTTTGATCAAAAAGAATTACCTGAATCGATGCTGGTTTTAGGAGGTGGTGCAATTGGGATAGAGTTAGCACAATCCCTCAATCGTTTAGGAGTGCAAACTACCGTTGTTGAAATGATGGATCAGATTCTTTTTCGGGAAGACCAAGAGTTAGTAGAAATCCTGGTAAAACAACTTGAACAAGAAGGCTTAAATCTATTAACAAAAACTAAAGCAGTAAAAGTTGAATATGTAGATAAAAAGATACACCTTACTGTAGAACAGGAGGGTCAAAATAAAGTAATAATTGGAGATCAGATATTAGTTGCTGTTGGCAGAAAACCCAATATAGAAGGTTTAGATTTGGAAAAAGCTAGTGTGAAGTATAATAGAAAAGGAATTGAAGTCAATGAGAAATTACAAACTTCTGCCAGCCATATCTTTGCTTGTGGTGATATTGCCGGTCCCTACCAGTTTAGCCATATGGCAGAATATCAGGCTGTAATCGCCGGAAAAAACGCAGTTTTACCTTTTTCTTCAAAAGTCAACTACCAGCATGTTCTCTGGACAACTTTTACAGCTCCTGAATTAGCTCATGCAGGCTTAACCGAAGCAGAAGCACGCAAGCAATATGGAGATCGAATTCAAATCTATCATTATCCCTATCATTATCTAGACAGGGCAAAAGCGGATTCTAATATGGAAGGTCTGGCCAAGATCATTTTAGATCCTAAAGGCTATATCATTGGTGCTCATATTTTAGGATATCATGCAGGTGAGTTTATTCATGAAGTACAAATCTTAAAAACACTGGGGATAAAATTCACAAAAATTCAAAAAGTTATTCATGGATACCCTACGTATTCAGATATGATACGCCAAATGGGAAAAATAGCTTTTGTTGATAGCATTCGAAATAATTTTTTTGTAAAATTGATTGGTAAGTTAAGAAAAAAATGATTAACAAATTTGTGTATATTCGTGTTTTCTTCATGAAATACTAAATAGAAGGATAAAAGAATGAATAAAAACATAATAAAACCTATCATTACACTTATATTAGTAATTTGTATTGTTTTTTTGTATATTTATTTTAAAGAATCGATCAATGAACAATTTAAAAATCTCTTAAGCTGGATCAAAGAACTGGGCTTTGTAGGTATTTTAGTTTATAGCTTAATTTATATGTTGGCAACAGTTTTTCTAATACCAGGATCTGTCTTAACCATTGGTGCAGGAATAATATTTGGAGTGGTTAGAGGTTCCATTATGGTATCAGTTGCATCGACTTTAGGGGCGACATTAGCTTTTTTGGTGGGAAGATATTTTTTGAGAAACTGGGTAGAAAAACAAATTGCTGAAAAGCCGAACTTCCTGGCAGTTGATAAAGCGGTTGCCAATGAAGGTTGGAAAATTGTCGGTTTGACCCGTTTGTCTCCTATCTTTCCTTTTGTTTTTTTAAATTATGCCTTTGGTTTAACTCGAGTGAGTTTAAAAGATTATTTTTTAGCATCCTGGATCGGAATGATTCCTGGAACAATTGCCTATGTTTATGCTGGTTCACTGATTGGTGATTTGGCAAAAATAGGGGTAACAGGTAATCAAAAAACATTGGGAGAATGGATAATCTATGCAATTGGTTTAGCTGCCACTTTTGCAGTTACTATTTACGTGACAAAAATAGCCAGAAAGGCTTTATCTCAAAAATTGGACAATATACAAGAATCATGAACGAAAAAGAAAAAGAAATTATCACTAAAAAGTATCGCTACCGGAAGTTACTGCTCCAACACAAACTAAAACTTCCTATAAAAACTGCTCAAAAAATCATTGGCCCAGATTGTGCATACCATCTCTATTCAGGTCATTCTGGTTTAAAAAAAGAAAGTACAGAGACAAATCAGAAAAAAGAGTAACATTTTTTGATTCTTGTTTGGTGGAGTATTGTGATTATACTATCATCTTTCGTTTTCGGTAATAAGTAATGATAAAAAAATCCAGAAAAAAATAAAAAATAAGAGGAATAATTAAAAAAATCAAAGTTAGCAATGATGCATAATTTAACTGGGTTGAATTCAGAAATGGCATAATATATCCGGAAAAAGAAGGGATAATCCCACCTCCTATTAAAAATACCAAAAAATAGTTAGAAAAGGAAACCAGAAATACAATAGTACTGCCAGCAATTACAGATGGTAATATCATGGGTAACTCAATTTGGAAGATGATCTGTAAGGGATTTGCTCCCAGGTTTTTGGCACATTTTAGATATTGTTCATTAAAAACCATAAAACCGGTTGTTAATGAACGGAGCATATAAGGATAAGCGATTATTGCCAGTATAAAAACAACTCCCCAAAAAGTGTCAGCTAAACCTATATGGATAAAAAAGTAATGAGCACCTAATGAAAAAGCCATAAAAGGGAGAATAGCTGGAGCCAGTAATAGTATTTCCAAGATTTTTTTTCCGGAAAATTGTTGTGTGGCAAAAACTTTTGCTGGTAAATAGGTCATAATAATCGTTAAAAGGATAACTGTAAGCGAGTATAAAGTAGACGTTAATAAGCTGGTGATAATCTGTTTATTTTGTTTTGCTATAAATATAATTGCATGTAAACTCCATTTCTCAGGCAAGAGGTGAGGCCAGCGCCAGATAACAGCAAAAGATTGGATAAAAAGAATAAAAACAGGAAATACAAAAAGGATAAGAAGAATAAAAATAATCAACCGGTTTTTCATATTTTTCTGACCTCTTGGTTCAACTTATCCACTAATTTGGAATAAATCATCATAAAAATAATAGAAAATAAAAGTAATACGACTAAAATTGCCATAGCAATGGGCCTTTGCTTTAAATCATTCTGAAAGTACTGTTGATAAACCTGGATAGAAAGCATTCCTGGATAAGTATCTCCCAGGACATATGGTATTTCAAATGCTCCAAATGAGTAAACAAACAGAATGATAAAAGTCGTATGAATAACAGGTATTAAGTGAGGAAGGATAATTTTTATAAAAATATAAAATGGAGAAGCTCCCAGCATTCGTGCAGTTAATAAATAAGTTTTATCTATACGTATTAATATAGAATAAACCATAAGAATGACAAAAGGGGTTTCCTTAAAAAAATAAGCTAAAATAATGCCGGCTCCATGGGGTTGATAAAAAATCCGAGGGAACTCTTCAATTTGTTCTATCAAACCAAGCTGCTTACAGAATGCAGATATAATGCCGGTAGGGCTGAGAATTAACAAAATAATAAAAGCACCAGCAATATGTGGTAGTATAATAGGAATTTTATAAAAAATTGTTCCTTTTTGTAGAGATAAAGGCATCATCCAGATGAAGTAGGCTAAAATTGTGCCAATAATACAAGCAATGGTTGCTGAAGTGAATGAAATGTAGAGGGTGTAAAAAAAAGAGCGGATAAAATGGAGATTTTGAAACAGGGATTTCCAGGCAAAAAAGACATCCTCATACTGATACCCAAACATCCATTGGCCAAATGATTGTACCATGGTAATCATTATTCCGGTTCCAAATATTAAAACATAGGGAATTAAAATAGGTAGTAATCGAGGCAACAGTCTATTCATTACTTGTGATAGACATTATCCAGCCAGCCTTGTTCGAGTTTTTCTACATAGTAGGCTGGTATTTCAGGTACACCATTTTTGTCTAGTACGTCTAATGGTAAGACTGCATCTCCCAAATCGAGTTGTTCAAATTGGTTTTTCATCTCTTGGGAGAGTTTATCTAAATCCAATATAGTAAAGTCACCCCAATTAGCTGGATCATTTTTAGAAAGCTGAACTTCAGGTGACATTAAATAATTTGCAACTACCATGGCTCCTGCTTTGTTTTGACTATTAAAAGGAATAGCTGTGTAATGGGTATTAAAGAGAGAAGCACCTGTCATGACATAGGTTCTAACAGTATCTGGATAAGTCCCTTCTGCTATTTTATATTGAGCATGAGACTGATTGTAATTCATAAAAAATGCCACTTCTCCTTTTTCAAAAAGCAGTTCATGGGCATTACTGGATTGAGGATAAGATTTACCTTTTTCCCAGAGATAAGGTTTTATTTCATTAAGAAATGCATAAAGTTTTTTAGATTCCTTTAAAAATTGCTCATCCTGTTGTTTACTAAAATAAACTTGATAATTTTCACTCAAACTATAAAAAAGAGTACGGATAAAAGCTGAACCGGTAAAATCAGGTGGAGCAGGATAAGTAAATTGACCAGGATGATTAATAATCCACTCTTTTAATAACTGAATATTGGTGGGAGGAGCAGAGATCTTAGCAAAATCATATTCAAATACAAATTGAGCTTTCCCATAGGGTGCTTCATATCCTTCAATGGGATAACCAAAATCAGTTAAAGCATAATTTTGATTAACGTATTTTTGAAAATTAGGAAGTTGCTCTAAAAAAGGTCCATAGAGCAAATCATTTTCTTTGGCATTTTTAAAATTCTCACCATTGATCCAGATTAAATCTATCGATCCTTTTTCTTTTTTTGCTTGTTTTTCACCTAATAATTTATTGATAAATACACTAGCATCTGCTGGTATGCGATTGAGTTTTATATCATATTTTTTTGCTAATTGTGAAGTAACAAATTGATCAATCCATTGATTGACAGGGGCAGATCCTCCCCACATATAAAAATTGACAGAACTACCTTTTGCTGATTGGGTTATTTCTTTAAACGTAAGATCATTCAGATTTTCTGTAATCGTTTGTTTTTTACAGCTAAATGATAAAAATAAAAGGATGATAAAAACGAAGATTTTTTTCATGAATGATTCCTTTCTGGCAAAATATAATGGGTTACTATCAAATCGACTAATTCGTTTTTTTCTAATTGCTCACTTATGGAATAAATCTTTAATTGTAATTGATTTAATTCTACTGTATACAGAATATAATGACCTACAAACCGATAATCAATAATCTTTGCTTTTCCTTTTTTATTTTTTTGCATTTGTATTGACTCGGCTCTGGCATATATTTCTGAATACTCTTCATATTGATAGTCAGAAAATTGTAAAAAGGGATAAATTCTGTTAGGTATAATATTTACCGGACCAAGAAAACGGGCGATTTGTAAATTTTTTGGTGAATAATAAATGTTTTTTACCGAATCAATTTGCTTTATTTTTCCATCCAGCATAATAGCTACTCGATCAGATATAAAAAAAGCTTCTTCCTGATCATGGGTAACACAAATCATAGTGATTTTAAATTCTTGTTGTATAGTTTTTATAAAGTCTGCTGTTTTAATTTTAAGATTTTTATCTAAATTTGCAAAGGGTTCATCTAATAATAAGATAGAAGGATTGATCATCAGTGCCCTGGCAATTGCAATTCTTTGTTTCTGACCTGCTGATAATTGGTTTGGAAAGAAATGTCTTTTATCTGCTAAGTGAAATTTTCTGAGCATCTGATTAACTTGTTCTTTAATTTTATGTTTGCTTATTTTACGTACTTTTAAACCAAAAGCTAAGTTGTCAAAAACCGTAAGATGAGGAAATAAATAATAATCTTGAAAGACCAAAACAACAGGATGTTGTTTAAAATCTTGAAACTGGTACTTGATCTGCCCTTTATCCTGATTCTCCAATTGGGCAATAATTTTTAGCAAAGTCGTTTTTCCACTTCCTGATGGCCCAATAATTGAGAGAAGTTCACCCGTTTCTAAGGAAAAAGATATATCATTTAAAACTTCTTTTTGTTGGTATGATTTAGAAATACTTTTTATTTGTAATTGCATTTTATATCAGTGCTTTAAAAAATTTAATCATATTTAATGGGTTGCTAATTTAAAAAAAGCCTATTTCATTGTAAATGAAATAAGCTTTTCTGTAAATCTTTTCTTTAATGTTTAAAAATTAAGAGTGGCAAAATAATCATCAATGGTTTCTGCCCGTCTGATTTGTGTTACTGAGCCATCTTCATGAAGTAAAAGTTCGGCAGACCGGAGTTTCCCATTATAATTAAATCCCATAGCATATCCATGAGCACCTGCATCATGAATAGCAACAATGTCACCTATATCAAAATCAGGCAGTAACCGATTAATAGCAAATTTATCATTATTTTCGCAAAGGGAACCTGTTACATCCACTTCCTTAACGGATGGCTGCTTTTCTTTACCCAAAATAGTGATATGATGATAAGCACCATAGAGGGCCGGTCTCATCAGGTTAGCCATACAAGCATCCAGGCCAATATAAGTTTTATAGGTCTCCTTGATATGTCTCACCTGACTGATCAAATATCCATAAGGGCCAGTTATGACTCTGCCACATTCAAAAAAAATCTTAAGAGGTTCCAGATTATTTGTTTTAATGTATTTTTCATAATGCTTTTTTATACCTTGAGATACATACTCAAGATCAACTGGTTTTTGTTCAGGTTGATAAGGAATGCCAATGCCTCCCCCCAGGTTGATAAATTCAATCTGTATATCAAGTTTTTGTTTTATTTCAACCACAAGTTCGAAAAGCATTTTACCTGTTTCAATAAAGTAATCTGCATTCAGTTCATTAGAAGCAATCATGGTATGAAGACCAAATCTTTTTATCCCTTTATCTTTTAGCAGTGCATAACCTTTAAAAAGTTGTTCATGGGTAAATCCATATTTCGCTTCTTCAGGAGTACCAATTATTGCATTTCCTTCCCGCAAAGGCCCTGGGTTGTATCGAAAACAAACCAATTCAGGTAAACCTGCATTTTTCTCCAAAAAATCAATATGACTAATGTCATCTAAATTGATAATTGCCTTCATATCTTTGGCTTTTTTATACTCTTCAGCAGGTGTATCATTAGATGAAAACATAATATCTTCAGCAGTCATCCCTGCTTTCTCAGCTAATAATAATTCTGGATAAGAACTACAATCAGCACCAAAACCAATTTCCTGAAGTTTTTTCATGATAGCAGGATTAGGACAGGCTTTAACTGCAAAATAATTTTTAAATCCTGGTGCCCAATCAAAAGCTTGATAAAAAGCTTGTGCATTATCTAAGATAGCTTGCTCATCATAAATATGAAAGGGAGTAGGATATTGTTTAATCATCTCTTCGATCTGAGTTTTGTTAAAAGGGAGTGTTTTTTTCATATTAAATCCTTAAACTGTTATGTCTAAAAGAGTCGCTGTAAAGCCTCTTTAATATCAAGCTATATGTATTTATTTGTACCTTCTTGTGAATTTCTCTGATCTTTTGATTTAAATAATAGAATCAAAATATCCTTTTTTATAAAGATATTCGGCATTTAATACTGCAGCACCAGCAGCACCACGGATGGTATTATGTCCCATAATGACCATTTTTATATCAAAAACATTGCATTCTCTAATCCGTCCAACAAAAGTTGCCATCCCCTTATAAAGATTTGCATCCAATCTTGGCTGTGGCCGATCATCTTGTTCTCTCACAATAACCGGATAGTCTGGAGCAAATGGGAGATCCATTTGCTGTGGTTCTCCTTGAAAAGAAGATAATAATTCTTTAATTTCATTTACTGATGGCTTTTGTTCAAACTCAATACTAACAGTTTCAGTATGGCCATCAATAACAGGTACCCGATTACAATGGGCACTTACAGTAAAATCAGCTGGGATGATTTGTTGGCCATCAAAAGTTCCCAGCATTTTTTTAAGCTCTGATTCAATTTTTTCTTCTTCTCCGCCAATAAAAGGGACAACATTACCAAGAATATCTAAAGATGGGATACCAGGATAACCAGCACCACTAATTGCCTGTAAAGTAGAAACAAATAACCGTTTTATTTTATATTTCTTGTGTAAAGGAGCAAGAGCAATTGCTAAAAACATAGTAGAACAATTAGAATTCGTTACAATGAAACCAGGATAAGGTTGTTTTTTTAGAATTTCAAAATGTTCACTATTAATTTCAGGTATAGATATAGGAACATCTTTATCCATACGGTGATTTTTTGAATTAGTGATAACAACATTGCCTTTTTCAGCTAAATAAGTTTCAATATCACCAGCAACAGCTGCATCTAAACCAGAAAAAAATATTTTTGCTGTTAAAGGTTCATCATAGGTTTTAACCGTCAGATCTTTTACATTAGCAGGAATTTCAGCATCTTGTTTCCAAACAACTGCTTGTTGATATTTTTTACCTTTGCTTCGCTCTGAGGCTACCAAATCACTCACTTCAAAAAATGGATGTTGCTCCAGCAAATAAATAAATTTTTGGCCAACAGTCCCTGTTGCACCGAGTACTCCAACTTTGATTTTAGCCATATTTTGCTCCTTAAAACAGAAATTGTAATATCAAAAGATTTAACACTATTGAAATATTAATAATTGTAAAGTTTCGTTACTATATTATAAATATATAAAAAAATCAAATAATTTTTTGATAATTCTTTAAAAATATATGGAAATCATTAGTAATAATGGGATTTAAATGGTGGATTTATGAGAAAAGAGGGTACAAATTGGTTTTTTCTATATCATCAATATTTTCAAAGATCATAAATAACCGTTCCAAGCCTAAGGCAATACCTGCGCAAGGTGGGAGACCGTATTCCAAGTTCTTGATGAACCTCTCGGGCATTGCCAGGTCAGACTTTCCTAAATCTTGTCGAATCTTTATAGTTTGAGCAAATCTGTTGCCCTGATCTTCAGGATCAATTAATTCACCATAAGCATTAGCAAGCTCGGTTCCACCAATATAGAGTTCAAATCTTTGTCCATATAAAGGATTGTCATCACATTGACGGGATAAGGTAGTCATCTCAAGGGGGTAATCATAAAGAATTACGGGAAAAGTAGTCCCTAATTCCGGTTCAATATGATTCAGAAAAAACTTAAAGAAAAGGTCTTCTTTGGTTAATTCTGATTCTCTTTCCTTTAAAGCTCTTAGTACTTGTTGGCAAAATTGGAATTCATCAGTACTATAATAATCTAAGTTGATCTGAAAATTATCAAACAAGTCTTTGAGCTTTATTTTTTTTAGTTTAGACAAATCAATAGTGTACTGCTGATACTTAAGGGTAGTAGATTGATAAATTTGCTGTCCTAGAGAGAGCAAAAGATGATGACAATCTTCCATAATTTTTTCATATGATTGGTAAGCTCGATACCACTCTAACATAAAGAATTCCGGACGATGGAGTTGTGAGGACTCACCCTGATTCCGATAAACCTTGGCAATTTCAAATATTTTTTCTAAACCAGCAGATAAAGCTTCTTTTAGGGCAAATTCAGGAGAAGTTGGCAAGTAAAAAGGTATTTTTTTGCCATGATAATCTGTATATTCAGTATAAAATGGTTCTAAGTA
>JAKSBL010000575.1 GCA_022361115.1 Spirochaetota bacterium
AGATGGAACAATTTATGATCTTAATAATCATCCTGATTATACAAATATTAAAGATTTTATTTGGGATTTAAGTTTACTTAACGAAAAAGAAGGGCAGATTAGATTTAATATTAGTGTTGAAGATTTTGTTGGAAATCCTGCTTCAGAAGAATATATATATAATTTAGATGCAAAAAAACCTGAATTAACGATCAATCTTAATTCAACTATTTCAACGCCTTTGTTAACAAAAGTAGATAAAGGTGAAAAAATATTATTAAATGGTCCTAATATGCTTAATATAGCTGTAAATGATCTTAATTATGTCGGGTTTGATTGTATTATTACATCAGATTATGCTGGAAGTTTAAATGTTGAAAATATTGTTGGTAATACTTCTACAGATTATGATGTAAAAATAATAGAAAAATCTTTACCAGTGACTGATTATGAAACTCTATTTGTTCAGATAAAAGCTTATGATTCTAATGGAAATGAAAGTATTTATAATAAAACCTTTGAACTTTATTCTGACTTTGAATCACCAGAAATTAATTGTTTACGATTAGAAGAAGGTAAATATAATATTGCTGCATCTGATTCTACTCTCATCAAAGATATTCATATTAAATATATCGATTTACCAGCAGACCTGGATGTTGATTTGGATGATTTTACTCCGACTCCTCCAGGTGATCGCTGGTTATCAATTGCTAAAGATATCAAAACTGTTAATAAAAATTTTAATATAATGCCGCAATACGCTGCATGTGTTTTTGCCGAAGATATTTGGGGTAATTTGAGTGACAGTTCTTCTGTCGGTATTTTTATGGAAAATCAATTACCTGAAAGTTACTACATAATAAATAGTAAAGCAGACTTAGATGCAGTAGGCTGGACTTTATATGGAATGGTATTATTTAAAACCAGTATTACTGTTGAGGCTGGTGAAGTTTTAAACATTACAACTAATTTAGGAAATGCAACCAGAGTAGATTTTGATGCACTTTTAGGGCAGTTTAAAATAATCAATAATGGCGGAGAAGTGAACTTCATTTCTGATCAAAATGAAATCCAATTCAGTTCTGGTGATTTTGGTGACAGAGATTATGGCTGGTTTGGCTTTCAAAATCTGGATGGTAATTTTAACTTTACTGGAACAAATAGAATTAAATTTATCAATGCTGTTGCCGGATTATCTTATCTTAATCCAGACAGTGATATAAACTTGAGTAATTTAGATTTTGCCGATTGTTTTATGGGCATCCATTTTATAGATGAAAATCTTAATTTTAACCTTCTTAATCTGGATTTCTGTCATTTTACTGATTCAATTTATGGTATCAAATTTGATCTGCATTCATATGAAGATTCAGAGATATACGATGCTGCGACTGCTCATTTAAACCGGACTAACTGCAGTTTTACTAATATTTCCAAAGGAAATGTTTACTGTCCTGTTGAAGGTATTCTGGATTAAAACAAAAAAATAAGAGGAGAATAATTATAATGACAAAGAAAAATATTTATACAGTATTGATTTTTATATTCGTTATTTCATATACATTTTCATTTAACTGGTTTGGACATAAAGACCATGATATTTTGAAAAAAGTTCAAATTGAATCACTGGATTTAAGTGGTGATATTAATATTGAAAAAGAAAAAGGGACAAGAGTTGTTTGTATTGTGGAAAATGGATCTCTTGATTTTAATATTGATTTTCAACATTCTGAAAAATCTGTCCTCTGGATGTACGCAAAAATCCTGGATGCTGATAGTAAAGAATTTTATATCAATCAGCAAAAAGTTAAGTTGAGTGATTGTTATGATTATGGCTGGATCAAAATAAATGAAATAGCTGCATATGAACAAATTGATATCTCTATTTCTAATCAGAAAGGGGATTTTAAAATAGATCAGTTTTATTTTGCCAAGCCCGGAATTGTTCCATTTCATGGTGTTGATGCTTTTAATGATTTAAAAGCTGATGTTGCAGATGGAAAAGTGAAAATCATTTTTACCGGTCAAACTTTAACTAATGCTGATGTTGAATTATATAGAATGATGACTCAAGAAGCCTATATTCAATATTTAAAGGATAAATACAGAAGAATTTCTCAATCCAGAATTGGTATTCTCTTAAGTCAGTTTTTAAGTAAATCATTTAAGAAAGTGGATACAAAAAGAATCTTAAACAAGGATGATTATTTCTTAATGGATGATAAACCATTAGCTAAATATGAATGTAACTACTATTTGATTGTAAAAAATGATTTTGGTCAAAGTTTAAGGTCAAAAAAAATTAAAGTTGATTTTGATAAACAAACCCAGTCAGTAACTCAAAGCAATCATGCTAAAATGATCGAAAAAACTGCTGCATTTAAAAAAGAAAGCAATTATCTAAAGTTACAATTAGGAGAATTGAAGACTACTGGAGAAGATAAAAAGATTTACTATAATAGTAGAGAAAGGTTTAATTCATTACCTGATTTTTTACAGAATTCCTATTATTTTAAAAGTGTTCAGCAAGCAGAAAATATCAAATATGACTTTAATAAAACAACAGATGTTTTTGTCTATTTAACTAGTTTAGATGAATATAATCAAAAGTATTATTTTTCTAAAGGCTTTCAGCTGATAAAATATCCTGAAGCGATGACAGATATTGGAAACACTTCAGAGTCATATCTATTTCATAAAACTTACCGCCCTGAAACTGGGGATAGTCTATTTATCAAGAACAATCTAAAAATTAATAATGAGGAGTCTCCATTTTCAATTGCTGTTGATGGCGATGATTTAGTGATTTATTATTATTCTAAAAATCGAATTCTGGAAAAATATAATCATATCAATATTAAGGGTAAAGGAAAAAGAAAAAATAATTTTAGTAAGAGGATGACACAAATCAATGACCACCTCTGGGAATACCGGATTAAAAATGGAGCAGTTCGTTATCAAAATGATCAATTAAACTTTTCTTTTTGTGATGAGAATGAACAGGATATTGATTATCATGCTGATTGGATCTGGGATTTTTATCAATATTTTAAAAATAGAAAAAGTGAGTGTGCAAATATTGTTTTTTTTAAGGAAAGATCAGAAACAAACATGGATATTGACTTTACTCGTCTTTATCAATCAGAGAATAAAGGATTGGAAAGTTATCTATTAGATAATGGAGAAGTTTTTTCTGAAAAAAGCAATGGTTTTTCCTATGGTTTTCAAACACAATTAGATACAAAAGAAAACCATTTTTTTCATAAAGATAATGTGACAGGTTTTTATAATAATGAAAAATTACAAATCAATTTTGCAAGTTATCATTCTGAATTATTAAATAGTAGTCAAATCAGCATTATCTATAGTTTTGATAACTGGCTGTCAGATAATATAGCTACAATGACAAAAAACCGAACTAACCGGTGGACGACTTCACTGGATACCATCATTGGCCAGGAAAAGATTTCATTTTATTTTACCAATGATCAGGGGTATATTGAAAATAATGATTCTGCTAACTGGAACTGGGATTACTCTATTAGCCAGGTATTTGGATCTTCTTATCCAGTTAACATCATCAAAAAACAATCTGTTGAGCTGCTGCCGGATTCGGAAAATAATTGGAAAATCTCACTAGATAACGGCATATATCAGTTAAAGGTATTCGCTCAAATTGGCAATACTGTTTCTGAAGATGACAATATTGCTGTTAAAAACCCCCGCCTTGCAATCAATGGCAAGACTTATGTATTAGAAAAAAATATAGATGAATTATTTGAATTAAGAGATAAAATTGTTATTGTTAATAATGAATTAAAGCTAATAAACACAGGCTCCCATTCAACTAAACTATTTGGTCTCTCTTTAACAAAAGATATCAGTCTGATTCAGGATATTGTTTTACCAGAAAAGGTAGAAAAACCTTCTCTATTCGGCAATGATGAGATTACTGATTCTGTTATTGAAACAGAAAATGAAGAAGTTATCAATCTTACCTTTGATCTTACTGACGTTAACTTTAAAGATAATATGAAGCTGGTATTTAATGCTTCATCCTATTATAATGATTATCTTGTTATTTCCAGTACAAATAATTTTTCTGATGATCAAATGATCAGCAAAATAAAATTAACCAATGATATTTCTTCTTATCAAGTAGATCTTGCAAGCTATTCAGAAGAACTGATTGATAACAATCAACTAAAAATCTGTTTAAAATTAGCAAAAGGGACACGACTCTTTAATAAAAATCAGGAAGCTGCACCTATAGAACTGCATTGTTCTAAGGCTATAACAGCAGGAATTCCTTATCAAAATTTTGGTAAATTATCACTGGATGGCAGTCAATACCGATTTACTGAAATTAATAATACTGAATCATTTATATCAATAAGTGATCAATATAACCTTGCTGATTATTTAGCAGCAGGAATTATGGTAAGCGGTTATATAAATAATGATATTTTAACAATTCTCAAAATTGAACCTGTTGTATCTATTACTGGAATCGAAGGTGATACCTATACGAATCAGGAAGTTTTGAGCTGGAAGGTTTTAACTGATAGCCCTGCCGACAGTTTGCAGTATCGAATTGATGGTGTAGTAGATTGGACTGAAGTATATGAAGACACCATTTATCAGCAAATTCCTGAAGACGGAAGATATTTACTGGAAATCCTGCCAATACGCTTTGGACTTGCTGGTATTGCTTACAGTATGGAATTTATCGTAGACAGAACCGGACCGCAAATTGTTGTCACTGAAAACATTCCTGAATATACTGCCAATAATACTTTTATGATGGGATTTGAGTATTCTGATAATTTTTCAAGTGATGAAGAAATTACCTTTTATTATCAATTAAATGATGAAGCAGAAATAGAGTTTCAATTAACTGATAAACAATATGAACTGATGCTAGAAGAAGGGGTACTCGATATTGAGGTTTATGCTAAAGATACACTAGGTAATATTGGGAATGTTCATATCATTAACACTACAATTGACTTTACACCACCGAAGCTCTCATTGGATGTTGTTAATACTCATTTTAAAGACAGGCCAGTAACAGAACGAATTATTTTATCAACATTTATCAAAGAGGATAATCTAACACCAGATGAAAATTTAAAGGTTTATTATGAAATCAATCATACTAATCAATGGATTGATACAACTGCTGATTCTATAGATTTTTCTTGTGATCAATTTGAAGATGGAGAATATGAATTAGCAGCCTATACGATTGACCAGGGAGGCTTAATTTCTCCGACAGTTACCAGTACTTTTGTCGTTGATACCATACCTATTGAGGTGCCAGGTTTTTATAATACAGATGTTACAGCTGATTTTCTGCATATGACTTGGGAAGATAGACGAGAAGATCCGACTTTTGCATATTATAGTATTAGAAGGGTTCCTGATTTTAATGTTGAAGATGAGATTACAAATGATCACTCTATAAAGGTGAATACCAATGAGTTTACTGATATTTATGCATTATTTAATCCTGAATTTAAGTATTATTTAAAAGTAATGGATATATATGGAAACAGTAGTGAGGAATTATATATTTCTCCTTTTAATCCTGTTACAGTAACAGGGGAAGTTGGTGAATCCAAAACCATAACTTTTGAAGATAGTACATTTACTTTCACCTTAGAAAATGAAGAAGAAAAAGAAATTGGTGTAATCAAAAATAAAATGGATATTCACGAGCATGTTCAAGGTGATTATAATTTTATCAAAAACAAAATTTATGAACTTGGCCCAGATGAAATATATTTTGAAACACCTGCTTTATTTAGTATTGATTTATCAGATATTGAAACAAGTCATATTGCCAAAGAAGACTTGGTTTTATACTACTTTAATAGAAAAGCAAACCAATGGGAAGAAATTGATTCTAAATATAACAGTGATACCGATAAGCTGGATGCAAAAATCTACCATTTTTCAACTTATGGTGTTGGTACAAAAGATAATAGCTTTGAGGGAATGCCTAATATCTCAACAAATGTAACTCCAGCAAATGGAGCATTGAATACCAATTTAGAGCTTACCAATATAGTATCCAGTTATGGAGGGATGAATTTAAATTTACTTTTTAATTCAAATTCATTCGGTAATATAGCAAAATCTATTATGAGTAAAGATCAGTTGGATAATGAATGTAAAACTTCAATAGAATACGATATAAATTTAACTAGTAAAGCAGTTGATATAATTAAGGATAAAATTCATTCTCTTCAGCAACGGGATGAAAATGAAAAATACAAAGTATTTACTAGTATTAACACTAAAGATAAAATATTACAGGAAGATAATGAAGATGTTTTAATGGATTATATTAAAAATGCAGTGGTTTTTAACCATATTGATAATATTTGGAATATTAGCTTACCAGAATTAATTAAAGATGATCCTAAATCTAAAGAATTTAAATATCTTAAATTTGAAGATGGAGGAACCTATCAGCTTGGCAATCTTTATAACTATCAGAATACTCATGGAAAAAAATTTATATTTCGAAAAATTAATAATGGATTTTTAGTTCGAACAGAAAATAATAAAAATTACAAGTTTAATAATAAAGGGAAAATTGAATATATTTTTTATACTAATGATCCTGATTCAATTGTAAATAACATCCCTTCCAATCTTGATAAAGTTGCGTTTAGTTTTAATTATGCTAATGGAAATTTATTAGAAATAAATGGACATGATAAATTGGGTGCTATTGTTTCAAAATTAACATTTGAGTATGAAAATCTGGATAATCAATATCGAACTGAAATTGCTAAATTAAATACAGACATCGAACAAAATGGAATTGCTAAAAGAATTACAAAAATTATTTTATCTAATATAAATGAATCCAATCAAGAACGAAAATTATCAGAAATTTATTTTAATTATCAGTTCATTAATATCTCCCCGGATTTTTCTGGAAATCAATCATATTTAACTACATATAATAATAATGCTAATAAAAAAATTGTCATTAATTATAAATATCTGGAATCAATTACTATGAAGCAGTTTAGTAGTGGTGATAATAATGAAAATCAGCTTGGGGAAGATACAAAGTACAAAGTTAATTATAGTTTTTCTGATCAAAATCCAGTATCTGTAATTGATCATAATCATAAAGATTTTCCGTACCAGGATAAAACTGAAAAAATTTGTGTTCCGATTTTTAGAAAGAGAAATGTAACTATTAAATATTATTACTATAGAAATGAAGAATTAAAATTACCTATACTTTTTGATAATGTAAAATTGATTGGTAATCATAAATTAAAAAAACTTGAAAAAATTTCAATTGAGAAAGAAGAAGATTTTATTAAAGATTTTCTTTTTGAAAATACTACACGTGTAAATGAATGGAATATTTTTTCTTCACACAATATTACTCATTGTACTGAACGAAATCATAGATTATTAAATAATGAAAATATACCAATTGAGAGTTCTAAACTAACCAATTTTTATTTCTATAAAGAAAACTCAGAAATGGGTTTGATGCCATTTATGAATTGCTTAAAAGTTACTAAGAAGCGAATATTTGAGCTGAATAGTTTAAATGAAGCTGATATTAACTCAAGAAATATTGATGTTGACCTGAATGAAAGTAATAATGAATTTTATTTTGAAGAATTTAAGAATCATCGAATCTATGGAATATTAGAAAAAAAATCTGGTTATTTTAAGAAGGATAGTTTTGCTATTGAGGATTTTAAGTCTGATTACTTAAGTAATGAAACAGTTAATCATTTAGAGAATATTACTGACTCACTGGCTTATTACAAAGATGAATTTATTTTTAATGGTAACAATCAACTTCTTCAAAATAAAAAAACAATAAAAACTATAGACGGTCTTGATGAGAAAATTATTGCCATTAATGAAAACACTTTTGATGATGATAAACTAAAATCAAATTCAACATATATAAACTCAAATACAAAGAAAACCGTTACTTTTGATTTTGATTCAACATTTAGTTATCTAGACTCTGAAGAGTCTTTTCTTGTTACTTTGCCATCAGAGTCAAGTGAGCAAATTTCTGATAATGTGGATAAAATAAGTAAAAGTAATTATACACGATTAGATAATGGAAATATTGCAGTTCAACAAACAGCAGTATACTTAAGTGACAATAATAATAATAAACAAATATCAGAATACGAATATTATGAAAATGGAACTATAAAAAAAGAAGTAGATGTAGTCCGTGATACTGATCAATGGGGCTTAAAAGGTAAAACTACAGAATTTTTTTATGATCGATTGAATAAAATGACTTCAAAAAATGTTTCCGGGGTTTCTAATATTGTCAATAATAATAGTATTGACAAAGGGCAAAAAACAATTATTTCTAAAAAATATTATGATCCATATACTCATTTACTGTTAGCTGAAGAAAAATATGAAGAAACTGAGAATAAAGTGGCAGCTCTTTACTTCTATGATGATGAGAGAAGGTGTTATAAAAAAGTTAAATTATCACTTGAAAATGGTATCTTTAATAACACTGTTTTATCCAGTTTTTCATTTAAAGATGAGTATTTTACCGGTTCATTAAAAATTAAGGGGATATTAAATCAAATTGAATCTTCTGCTGCTTATGAAAATTATTATACTGAATACATAATAAATGGGAATGAAACAGCTAATATTCAATACTCTCAATACCTAAATTATCAAAATAATCTAGAAACCTTAAAAACAAATAATTTTGATTTATCTAATAAATGCCTGGAGTATTTTGAAGCATCATTGATTTTTTACTTTGATCAGTATGATTTGCTTAAAGAGAGTTATAAAGTTGATATTGAAGCTGATATGTCAACTGGCAAAGTATTAAAAAGATATGAAATTTATAGTATTGATAATCAAGGGAATATAATTACACAATATTTAGATACAAAAGACGAGCAGGGGGAATGGCTAAAATATTCAAAGAATTATGATGTGTTAAATAACTTAACCTCTGAGTCATATCCTGATCCGGAAATTCCGGTTATATATGTTGAAACAGACTACTATGATTATTATAAAATTGTTACAGAAAAACAGGACAATTTAAATAATGAAAAACATATTCCTTACTCAGGTGAAGTGACTTATGAAAAGATGTGGACTGCTGACAATAAATATCTTAATGAAATTTATTATAATTATAATCTTGCCAATCAATTAATCTCAAAAGTTTATAATGATGGAATAACTGAAAAATACTCTTATAACTTATATGGTTTAAAATCAAGTACAATAGAAAATCCAATAAAAGGAAGTCCGGTAAAATATACTAGCCGTCATGTATATAATAAATACGGAAAAAGTATTAATGAGTATTCTGATATTCAAATCAATTCATCTTCCTTTAATCCGGATAACTGGATCAGCCAGTCAGAATATGATGATTTCGGATTAGTGATTAAAACTACGAATAAACAAGATAGTGAAATATTGGATGACTCGGTAACACCTTTTAATAGTGTTGTACAGACTGCATATAATATTTATGGTAAACCAGTTTTTGAAACTTCAAATCGATTTGAGCATAATGCAAATAGTAATGATGACCTGTTAGGAAATACTGTTTATCAATATAACTCAAACAGCAATGTAACTCAAAAAAAATATTATAGTTGGAATCCTCAAAATACTTCACTGATTTTAATAACAGAAAACTATGCATATGATGATTTAGGCAGGTTAATTCAATCTGATAAAATTATGGATAATAATGGAAATGTCACAATATTAAATAAATCTATTATTAAAGACTTTGATGTGCACAATAAACCTGTTTTAACTTATTCAAAAGAACGTGATAAAAACTGGGTTGAAATAACAGAGTCCTATAATCAGGATGGCAACTTATTATACACATTAGTAAATGTAACAGATAAAGGGACTGACATTTTTGAAGAGCCTAATTCTTATATTTTAACTCAAGGTAAATATCTAAAGTATGATAATTATCAAAAGAAAATAGCTGAAGTTGATTTAGACCGTAATAATTATTTATATGAATACCAAAATGGAAGAGTTGTCAAAGAGTATTCAGGAGTCAATTTTAAATATACAATTAACTCAGATCATGCAATTGTAAATCTAGAATTAGGCCAGCCAAAAGAAATATCCTATGACCAGGCTGGTAATGTAATAAAAGAAATATTATCTGATGGTTCACAAATTTTAAGGGAAAAATATTATCAATATGATCCATATGGCAGAAAAATAGCAGAGAGTTCCAATCGCTATGAGCATGATACGCCAGATATGGTTTATTATACTTACGATGGTATTGGCAGGCTAGAAACAACAATAGATGGAGAGATGAAACAAACCGTTACTCAATGGGAAACTGATAATCAGCCAAAAATTATTAATTATCAGCTCAGTAATGGCAGCACCACATTAACTTATAATAATACTATCTATTACTCAATGGCCGGCAATGAGGTAGAAATAATAGATCGCGATGGTTATCATTTTATTCAAAAATTTGATAATTATCATAATATGATAGAATACCAAAAGAAACTAGACTCTACTATCATTCAGCAAATCAATAATACTTATGACTCAACAGGTTTATTTTTAACTGAAAGCTCAACTTCCAGTCAACTAGCTAGTGTTTCTGATACTCTTAAAACTGTAAACATTTATGATTTTGAAGGAAGGCTCACTGGAGAAGAATCTTATACTAACTCTGAGCTTACAAATAGCAAAAGTTATCTATATAATGATAAAGGACAGCTAGAAAGGTTAACCTTAACAACCGATGGAAATGATTATCATTTACAATATCGTTATAATTCAGCAGGATTATTAAATCAAAAAATATATCCCAATGGAAAAATAGAAACTATTAATTTCAGCAATAGTAGTGAGCCGGTTGCTGATGGCAGGATTAAATCCATAGAGTATGATGGTGGATATTTATTAAATAATTTTAACTACCAATTTGAGCATTCAAACATCTTTCGTTCTTATATGACAGGAGATGGATATCGAACTACATTTAATGTTGATGCAGCTAATCGTAATAGTGGTATTGTTTATGAAAATATTGGAAATGGTCAGGGATTGCTTCAGGATTATCAATATGACAAAGCTGGAAATATTACTCAAATCACTGAATCAGATTATGGGGCTGAACTATTAAAAAACAAATTTAATCGTGATTTTACTTATGATAAAAACAACCGCTTAATAAATGCAATTTATAGCGGAGAATTTTCTCATGAATTAAAGCCCAAATTAACATATCAGGATCAAGATTATCAGCCGGATTTCAATTATCTATCTATTGACTCATTAACCGATGATACTGAAATGGATGTAAATATTGAATCAAAATCACCTTCAATATTAATAAGTGATCCTTTGAATTCAGGAAGAGAAATTACTCCTGAAATCATCCGTATTTATAAAGGCAGTCAGTCTCAATTGAAAGAGAATATGATAAATATGTTTTATCAGGATGATTTAGGAACCCACTTTTTAAAAAATTGTACTTATACAACCGAAGATAATGATCAATATTTTGAGCTGGATAATTTTAATGATATTGATTTGGCAAAAATTATTAAGCTTAATTTTGATCTGGATAACCGGGATATTGATAATAATCCGATCATCAATCATACCCTGGATGAAAAATTAAGGAATGTAATTCGCTTTTACTCTGTAACAAATGGTATTGAATTAGAATATGCTTATGATATTTTGGGTAATAGAGTTTATGAAAAACAGCAATTGTATAAAGATGCGGATCAACCTTTAAACAGCCAGGAAAAACAGTATCAATACTCTGATGATAAACGTTTGCTAAGGGAAGATGATAATTATATTTATGAATATAATTTAAATGGATCACTGATTAAAAAAACAAGTAAAAATAGTGCTTCGGTGGCAGATATTTACTGGATCTATAAGTGGGATCCTTCCGGAAACCTGACAGGTACAAGTAAATATAAAAATACAGTAGAGGATTATACAGAACAATATTATTATGATAGTCAAGGTAAAAGGATTAAAAAAGTTACTCCTGATGAGACCGTAATTTATATTTATGAAGGAGTAAATCTTATTTATGAAAAAACTATTGATACAGAAACCACAAATGTAATTGAAAAGAACTTTATTTACTCAACAGGATCATTACAAGCAGCATTTACTTATGAAAATGGTGCATCCGCAGCTGTAACTACCAATTATTACCACAATGATGTATTAGGCTCAACCCGGTTTATTACCAATGCTAGTGGCGTAATTATACAAGAAGATATTTTTAAACCATTTGGACAAAGGTTAATTGGTAATGAACAAAGCCAGGATAATCGTCTCCATTATTTATTTGCCTCCCATGACCCCATCAATGAAAAGACAGGGTTGCAGTATATGCAAGCTAGATGGATGGATAATACAGTTGGTAGGTTTATCTCATCTGATCCAGCCAAAGATGGATTAAATTATTATACCTACTGTGACAACAATCCGACTAGTTTAATAGATCC
>JAKSBL010000519.1 GCA_022361115.1 Spirochaetota bacterium
GTTATTTTTATAACAAAATTGTTGACAAATTTCCTCCCGATAGATACATATGGGAAATACGCCTGGGTAGTTGAGTATGGTTTATTTTTTTCTGTAGCTGCAAATTTAGGAATTTTTGCCAATTCTGTCCGTCTGATTTCTGCTTCTCCAGCTAATAGTATACTTTTTATCAATGCACTATTTCTGCGTATCGTTACCGCAGCATCTTTCTTTATTATTGCTGTTATGATTTCCATTTTTATTTCATCTGGAGACTTTTTTGTTCTCTCCTGTATTATCTTTACCAGTTCTTTGTTAGTTGATTTTGTTACCATGATTTGTGATGCCTATTTACAGGCTAATTATAAAATGGGTAGAGCGACTCTGGCACTGGTATTGGGTAAAGCAACCCAATTTGTACTGATATTTTTAATCATTCGTGTTTATCCGGCACAGCCGGACTCTCAATTTATCCCGATTATAGTTTTCGTTACTTTAACAGGCAGTCTGGTGACTGCTCTTTTCAGTCTGATTTTTGTCTTTCAAAAATTAAAATTTGAATGCAAAATTGATTTAAACCTTTGCTGGTCAATTTTTAAATCCGGTATATTTTTTGGCTTGATCAATATTTTTAATTATCTCTATTTCCGCTTCATCCCCATTGCTTTAGCTAAACTCTATTTAAGTGATTCTGAATTTGGCTCTTTTGATATCTCCTACCGGATAGCCTTTGTTTTAAGCTTGTTCTCTACCTTTCTCATGTTTTCTGTTATGCCTGCATTTATCCGCAGTCTAAAAAGCAAAGAATGGCACATTTCTTATAAAATTTTTTTCAGAGCTTCTCTGATATTAGCCTTATGTAGTGTACTGCTAGTTGGCTTGGGTACCTGGTTAGGACCCATGTTAATCCGGTTACTAACCAATAAAAGTTTTGTTATTCCCCAGCTGTGGTTTATTTTTTCCATGTTCTTAATCCTGGCAGCAGTTTCATATTTTTATGATCTGGTATTAATCACTCTCTTTTCCATCCATCAAGATTTCTGGCTTCTAAAACAGAAAAATAAAACCTGCAATACATAAGGCTAAAATTTCCTTTTTTAGAAGCCAGAAATCTTGATGGATGGAAAAGAGAGTGATTAATACCAGATCATAAAAATATGAAACTGCTGCCAGGATTAAGAACATGGAAAAAATAAACCACAGCTGGGGAATAACAAAACTTTTA
>JAKSBL010000248.1 GCA_022361115.1 Spirochaetota bacterium
CAAGTAAATATAATTTTGCATTTATTATTATTTAATCTCAATAATTATGCAATATTATATCATGTTTTTAATTTTTTCAAAATTAAGAAGTGAAATTTAAATGATCATCTCTGGCACAAATTGGGTTTCCCGTTCACAAAAATGACAACGAACCATTGTTGAAGATTCATCAAATCGATCCACTAAAAATTTGGTTTCACAATCAGGATAATTATTAGTCACACACTTTGGATTGGGACATTTTAATAACCCGTCAATAACTTCCGGCATTTCTATTTGTCGTTTTTCAATAACCTTACTGTCTTTTATTATATTAATAGACGCAGATGGTGAAAATAAAGCGATAATATCAGTTTGACTTTTTTCTAAGTAAATATTTTCTACTTTAATAATATCCTTTTTTTCAATTTTTGAAGAATCAAAATTGATACCAATAGAAATAATACCTTGTTTTCCCAGCTTTAAAACATCTATAATTTTAAGAGCAAGTGGCGAAACAATGTGATCTATCACTGTTCCATTTTTAATTTTAAAAACTTTATAGGCTCGATCATTCATTTAATTGCTCCTGTTACTAATCCGATTATTGCCTGTCGTACCGGAATCCCATTATGCGCTTGTTGAAAATATAAAGCATTTTCTGTTTCATCCACTTCATAGGTTATTTCATTCACTCTAGGCAGAGGGTGCATGATTTTAACATGAGAAGACATTTTATTTAAAGTATCTAAAGTAATTCGATAAGATCCAGCCGCTTTTTCATATTCCTGAGGGTCTCCAAATCTTTCTTTTTGGATTCTGGTCACATAGAGTATATCCAGTTTTTTACCAACATCTGAAATACTATCTGTAGAGTCATATTTTATACCTGATTTATCCAGATATTGTTTATAATGTTCCGGCATTTGTAGAATTTCAGGTGATATAAGATACAAATTAACATTATAAGCGGATAAAGCCATGGAAAGAGAATGAACAGTCCGTCCATATTTTAGATCACCTAATAAGCCAATGTTTAATCCCTCAATTTTTCCAAATACTTCTCTAATGGTAAATAGATCTAATAGTGTCTGAGTTGGATGTTGGTTGGAACCGTCTCCAGCATTGATAACAGGTACAGTTGCAACTTCAGAAGCAACTCTAGCTGCCCCTTCTAGTGGATGTCGCATCGCAATAACATTACAGTAACCTGTTATTGTTTTAATTGTGTCTTTGAGAGTTTCTCCTTTTTTTACTGAGGTACTGGCATCATCAGCAAATCCAAAAAAACTACCACCCAGGTTGGTGATAGCTGATTCAAAGGATAATCTCGTTCTCGTACTTGGCTCAAAAAAAAGGCTGGCCAGTACAATATTTTTTAATCCTTCTGGGTGAAGGTTATTTTTTATTTCAGCTGATTTATCTAAAATATAATTCAGTTCATTTTTTGATAAATCTCTGATTGAAATAACACTTTTATTTTTGAAATCCATATTAGCACCTGCTAGTTATTGAGATAGGGAAATCTATTAGCAAAACCAATGCATTCTATTAATTTTTTTATCCTTTGTCAAGAATAAATCAGCAATACTAAAATGAGAGAATATAAAAATTTTAATTGGAAATAATAGATATCAAATGTAATACCTGTTTTTTTACAAACTTATTATTTATTTAAAATATTCTTAATTTTAGTTATTATTTATTTATCTATTTAAAGATTTGTATTAACATTAAAGTATACATTAGTAAATGTTTTCATTAGTTTATTTTAAGTATTCCAAATCGGGAGGTAATGATGAAACTCATTGATAATTTAAAGTTTAGAAACAAATTGATTATAATGATTTTATTTCCGATATTAGGACTTTTATATTTTTCTATAACAAATATTGCGGAAAAATTAGCTATTTCAATAGAGATGGATAAACTGCAAAGTTTATCACATTTATCACTAAAAATCAGTTCATTAGTTCATGAAACTCAAAAAGAGCGGGGAGCAACAGCACTTTTTTTGGGAAGCCAGGGCACAGAGTTTCTTAATGAATTAAATGCCCAGAAAAAAGAAACGGATAAACGGATTAACGAATTAAATAGTTTTCTCAATAACTTTAATACTGACCAATTTAATGCTGAATTTAATAATATTATGACAAAATCAAATAATCAGTTACAAGAGATTGAAAACATGAGAAACAAAGCGTTAAATTTAGCAATCGATTTAAATTCAATAATAAATTATTATACTGATATGAATGCTGATTTTCTCAATACCATTTCAACTATTACTAAATTGAGTTCCAATGTTAAAGTGACAATCTTATCTGCCGGCTATGTCAATTTCCTAAAAGGTAAGGAAAGAACAGGTATTGAAAGAGCTGTTTTAAGTAATACATTTGCTGCCAATGGATTTGCTCCTGGTATGTTTAATAAATTCAGCAATCTGGTTGCTACACAGGAAACATATAATGAGGTTTTTCAAAAATTTGCTACAGATGAGCAGAAAGAGTTTTATCAATCAAAAATGCAGGACAAGTCTATACAAGAAGTTGATGATATGAGAATGATTGCTTTTAATAATGCAGCAAAAGGAAAATTTGATGTTGATGCTAGCTACTGGTTTAATACAATAACAAAAAAGATAAATATTCTAAAAGTGATTGAAGATAAATTATCTGATGATCTGATTCAGACAGCAAAGAGTATAAGTACTAAAACTAAATATAATTTATATATATATCTTGTAATAACAATTTTTTTACTTATGATTACAGTTTTTCTAACCATTATTATTACAATAAGGATTTTAAAACAATTAGGGGGAGAACCTGCCTTTGTTATAGAATTTGCTAATAAAATATCAAAAGGGGACCTTAGTCTTGAAATTGATGATCAAAATACCAAATATACAGGACTGTATTCTGCAATGCTGGAAATGCTGAAAAATTTAAAAAAAATTGTAATAGATATTAAAGAAACAGCTCATGGAATTTTGTCCGGAGCAAATCAGGTTTCAAGTGCATCGCAGCATTTAGCTCAAGGATCAAGTGAATTAGCAGCCAGTATTGAACAAATTGCAGCTAGAGCAGAGAAGATGGAACTATCTGTTGATCAGAATGCTGAAAATGCAATAAATGGCGAAAAGATAGCATTTAGTACATCCAGCAAAGCAAAAGATGGCGGCAAAGCTGTTAATGAAACAGTAGATTCCATGAGAATGATAGCAGAAAAAATTCAAATTATAACTGAAATAGCAAATAACACAAATATGCTCGCATTAAATGCTGCAATTGAAGCAGCAAGGGCAGGTGAATATGGAGAAGGTTTTGCTGTAGTCTCATCAGAAGTTCGAAAACTTGCAGAACGTACTTTAATTGCTGCTGATGAAATAAAAAAACTGTCTGGTGATAGTGTTGAAATAGCAGATAAAGCGGGTCAATTAATCTCACAGATTATACCAGATATTATAAAAACTTCTGATATAGTTCTGG
>JAKSBL010000434.1 GCA_022361115.1 Spirochaetota bacterium
ATTAGAATTCTTTTCTATTATCATTTGAGCATGGTGTGCAAATTGATTATATAAAGCTTTTTGAGTCAAGATATTTAAATAAAGCAATTCTTTATTTTCCGGATCATAATCAGCTATAGAAACAAACCTTAATAATAAAGAATAGTCACTACTCTGCCAATCATACCAAACTACTGAATCTGCTGTGCTATCAGAAAACATAGGAAAAAAGATATATATCAAAATTATTACAAAAACTATTTTTTTCATCATATAATCATTATAAGTTAATTTACTGCTTATTTAAAGCCCTTTGAAAATAAAATCTCCTTTGCATAGGACTATTAACATAGATTGACAGCATTTTAAATGTCCGTGTCAAAAATAACTTTTCAGACACCCCAGATCAAACACTTCTATTAGTTTAAATTATATCACATTTTGATTATTGTAAAATCTCTTATTTCTTTTTTTAAGTTATCATCCATATATTGAAAGAAGTTGCAGACAAAATGCCCTGGTTCATTGACATTTTTTGTCTTTGTCTTTATAATAGATTTAATAATGAAAGAATCCTTTTTCATATTTTAATTTTAATCATATTTATAATCAAAGTTATTTTTGTTACTAGTTACAAAAAAGGATAAAGGTCCAATCCTCTTTATTAAATTGTACATTTTGTTTCTTTATAAATAGAAGATCTTTGATTATTAAAGTAAGGACATTTGTATGAGAATGATTGATTTAATTATCAAAAAAAGAGATAAACAGGTTTTAACAAAAGAAGAGATTCACTACATCATTTCCGAATATTCTGCCGATCGAATACCTGATTATCAGGTATCTGCTTTATTGATGGCTATTTTTTTAAATGGCTTAAGTGATGAAGAATTATTCTGTATGTGTAATGAAATGATTCATTCCGGTGAAGTTTTAGATTTTTCCAATATACCTGGTATTAAAGTTGACAAACATTCCACTGGCGGTGTAGGTGATAAAGTCAGCCTTATTTTAGCTCCTGTAGTAGCAGCTTGTGGTGGAATTATTCCGATGATGAGCGGCCGAGGTTTAGGCCATACAGGAGGAACTTTAGATAAATTAGAATCAATAGCAGGTTTTAAGGTATTTTTGGAAGGTAAAAAAATTAATCAGATTCTTTCTACCTGTGGTTTTGTCATGATGGGACAGACAGAAAAAATGGTTCCAGCAGATAAACGTCTTTATGCGTTAAGAGATGTAACCGGTACCGTTGATTCCATTCCTCTAATCGCCTCTTCAATCATGTCAAAAAAGATCGCTGAAGGGACAGATGCACTAGTGATGGACTTAAAATGTGGTACTGGGGCCTTCATGAAAACCCTGGAAAAAGCCAGAACTCTCGGCCAAAAAATTATGGGTATTGGTAAACTAGCTAATAAAAAAGTTGGAGTATTAATCACAAATATGGATCAGCCTATAGGGAATATGATCGGTAATTATCTGGAAGTCATTGAATCAGCAGAAACACTGAAGGGTAAAGGGCCGGCAGATTTAGTAGAAGTGACCATCGAACTAGCTGCCAGAATGATCTATTTTGCAGAAAAAGCATCTTCTATTACTGAAGGAAGAAAACTGGCATTAGCATCTATTTCAAGTGGCAAAGCTTATGAACTATTTGTCAAAAATATTGAAATGCAGGGAGGCGATACCTCTTATGTAGAAAAATATGATAAATATCCGACTCAATATCAAAAAGATATTCTGTCACCTGATACTGGATATATTGAAGAACTAGAAGCCTATCAGATGGGAATTGCTTCTACTATCATTGGTGCTGGTCGTCAGAAAAAAGAAGATATTATTGACTATGCTTGTGGTATCGAATTATTCAAAAAAGTAGGTCATCAAGTCAATAATGGAGATAAAATTGCAACTATTTATTATAATTCTCCTCAAAACATTGAACAATCCGTGAAATTATGTAATGATGCAATTAAGATCTCTAAAAATCCAATTAAAGAGCCTCCGGTTATTATAGAAGATTTAAAGCTATAAATCAGTGAGTTGATTGTAACAATAGCGATTATTACATTTAACAACCCTAGACTGTAATGAGTGTGGCCCATTTTTAAACATCATAAATGATTTCCAAATTTAATATGAGGCTCAAATTAAAATGAATATTAAGAAAAAAGCACTTGATTTAGATTTTATAAAATATTGGCAGGCTAAAGGTTTGCACCCCATCCTCCTTTCTATTCTTAATCGAAGGGGTATCGTTCATGACGCAGACCTGCTTAATATTTTTTATCCTCAATTTGAAAATATTTTATCCCCCTTTGAATTTAGGAATATTGAAAAAGCCTGGCAGCGTCTGGATAAAGCGATTGCTAACCAGGAAAAAATCATTGTTTATGGTGATCGGGACGTCGATGGAACCACTTCTATTACCATATTAGTAGACTATTTAACAAGAATAGGTGCCAATGTTCAGTGGGATTTACCAATTGGAGATGAGCCTTATGGCTTGGATAAAGAAAAAATATTATCCTGGCAGGATCAATTTGACTTATGTATTACTGTAGACTGTGGATCAACCAATATTTCCGAAGTTCAATTACTTAACCAGTTTAATATTGATACCATTATTATTGATCATCATCAACCACTAACAGAAGTGCCTCCTGCTTATTACATTATGAACCCAAAATGTGAAAAAAATATTGAAGATGATGATATTGCTGCTTGTGCAGTTGTTTTTTTATTTATCTATGGTCATCAGTTTTCAAAGTGTCCTTATTATCAAAAATACTGTACTATTGCTTATTATTATCAAAATGAGTTTTTAATTGATGTTTATCAAAATCTCATCAAGGTAGGTTCTTATAAATCTTTTTCAGAAATTTTATTTTTAAATGAAATTGAACACCATTTTTATATTAGTCTGAAAGGTGATCCGGCAAAACCGAAGATACCTGTAAATTTCCAGATTATCCAATCACCAGAAATGATCACCCATTATTCGCAAATTCAGATCTTACCAGCATTACTAGCTGAATTATCTTTAAAGCATTTTCTATTAAAAGATATTAAAGAGTCTATCTGTTCCCAATATAGTATTTTTGTCATGCTAGCTCTCATAGCTGATATCATGCCTTTAACTGGAAGTAATCGCATCCTGTCAGCTATTGGACTAAAGTATTTCAGTAGTCAAATCCCTGACAATTTAGAAAAGCTTTGTGCTATCTTAGAGCTTGATTTTCAAACAATTAGCTCTATTGATATTGCCTGGAAAATATGTCCAGTTTTAAATGCACCCGGCCGTATGGGAGATGCTCGAACAACAGTAAATTTTTTATTGGATCAAAAAGGGAGTAGTAAAATTGATCAAATTCTGCAATATAATGAACAAAGAAAACTTAAAAGTGAAGCGGCCTATCAACTTTTTTTAAAGAATATTCAACAAAACAAAAAACAGTATCATTCGCAACTGAATTTTTTTTATCACCCAGATATTGATAAAGGAATCACAGGTATTACTGCTAACCGGCTAGCAGATAAAACAAACACCCCTGTGATTGTTGCAGCAGAAAATGGAGATTTTTATACAGGCTCAATAAGAGGGAAAAGCAAAATTCACTTTGTTGATTTTTTGACAAAAGCTCAAAATATTTTACAAGAATTTGGGGGGCATAAAAAAGCTGCAGGTTTTCGATTTAAAAAAGAAAACCTGCAGCTGTTTACCCAGTTCTTAATGAATCATTCTCATTTTCTTCCATTAGATGAAAAAGAAGATACCATCAACATTGACGCAGAAATTCCTACAAATTATTTAAATTATGAACTTTTTTCATTATTAAAGATTCTTGAACCTTTTGGAAATGGAAATGAAAATCCTACTTTTTTTACACCAAATATTCAAATAGAAAGTTATATAGCAATGGGTAAAGAAAAAGAACATTTAAAAATCTTTTTCAATACCAGTCAACAAAGATTGCAGGGAATTTTCTGGAATAAAGCCAGCTGGTTCAAAACAGTATATTATCCAGAACATAAATATAATCTGATTTATACCTGTGAAATTAATAACTGGCAGGGTAAAATCATTCCTTTTCTCAATATCAGCCATCTGGAACCAGCATCATGATTGGGGGTTATTTAGTTACCCAATTTCCAATTTATCAAGAAGATCAATCTATTATTTACTTAAAATCATTTATATTTGTTTTAAAACACCCTCAGTTTGGCCCTATTCTCTTTGACACAGGTTCTCCTTATCAAAGTGAAAACACTATCGCATTATTAAAAAAAAAATTTGATGTTTCACCAGATGAAGTTAAATGGGTTATTTATACTCATATTCATCCGGATCATATTGGATGTAGCCATTATTTCAAAAAGGCTAAAATAGTTCTCTCTAGAGAAGAATTAGAGCTTACTTGTAAAGTAGCAGAATTAGCCATTACAGATGGTGATATCCTTTCTTTTTATTATGATCAATATCCAGGGTATCGCAAGTCATTTACGAAAGTGGAAGCGGATAATGTAAAATACTATACAAAAAAATATTGGCGGGAAGATCTATTTGGCCAGGAAAACCAAAGAATCTATCTCGAAGATTCTCCACAATTACCTGATTTTATTCATCCTGTTTTTACACCAGGTCATACATATCAACACAGGACTTATCAACTAAAATTGCCTCATCAGGAAA
>JAKSBL010000415.1 GCA_022361115.1 Spirochaetota bacterium
AATTTAATACTAAATGAAAACTCTGTTATTGTCAAAACAAAAAGATTTAAAATCTCCTGCCTAAGGGGTTTAAATCTGAAATATTTCAGCCCTTCTCCTGTTCATCATTATCAAATAATAAACAAAGCTTCTAAGTCCGGCTACAGCAGGCTATATTAACCAGAAACCATTATTGGAATTACTCCCCTCACTGACAGGGGGTGGAGAAAATGGGGAGAATAATTGAAAAAGATACATTTTAAGGAGAGAAAGGAGTTTAAAGTGCAAGATTGATAGTATGTATTAAAGATTAGATAGTTTATAAAATTATCGCCTAATTTAATTACTAAATTTTTATAGTCATCCTTTAAATCTATTTCAATAAAATTATGATTATACTGATCGGTTAAAAATAATCTCCTATTCATTAATATACTCACATGGATTTTTTTTAAGTTTGTAACTTCTATGGCAATAGTTAATTTTCTTAAAAAGTAATGAAAATCACTTATTTGATTTTTTAAATCAATCAAATAATTCTTTTAGCATTAATTCTGTTCTATTAAGAAATGATTTTGTAACCTGGTAATGCATAGTATCTTCATAATTAACTTGTGTAAAACCATTTTCATCGAGTTGATAAATAATTGAATTTGGATATGCCATAATAATTGGTGAATGTGTTGCAATTATAAATTGAGAAGATAAATTAACTAATTGATGTATTCTGCTTAATGCTGTCATTTGATGCGAAGGGGAAAGGGCGGCTTCAGGTTCATCAAGTATATATAAACCATTTCCTCGAAATCTATTAAGTAATAGAGATAAAAATGATTCTCCATGAGATTGACAATGAAGATATTTTCCTCCAAAAGCATCTATAACTAAAGGAGCACTACAAGGAACACTATCCATATCTTCAATGTTTGTAGCAACATTATAGAAACTTTCTGCTCGTAAAAAAAAACCATCTTTTGGCCTAAGATATGATTTTTTTATATTTAAATGATCATGTAAGTTTGAATGTGATTTTCTAGTACTAAAATTAAAATTCTTTGATCCACCTTCTGAATTAAATCCAAGTGCTATAGCAATTGATTCTAATAGGGTTGATTTACCAGATCCATTTTCACCAATAAAATAAGTTACACCTGTTTTAAACTGGATTGAATCAAGTACTTTTATTGCGGGAATATTAAATGGATATTTTGAATCAAGCCTTTGTTCGCTAGTTTTAATTGATATCTCTTTAAGATAAGGTAAACCATCCATAAATTGATCCTTTATATTAAAATAATTCGATATATTGATATCAAAACCAATTTTAATTTTCAATTAAGTAGTGATTAAAAAGCATATTAGATTATCAAATTTCAATCAAATTTAAACGTTTTTTTTCATGAAGTTTTGCATTTAAGTTTTTTAGTTTTTCCTTATTTGAAATAACTACTAATGCTTTTTCTGGTTGCTTTTCCATAAAATATTCCTCAGCAATATGTTTAATTTTATCTTTGGTTAAAGATAATAAATCATTCCTAAATTGTTGTCGAATATTATCTGTTAATTTAAAAATATTTCTAAAAAATGCCTTTTGAGCAGCAATGACTGGGGTATCAGGTTTGTCAAGTTTAGAAAAATGTCAACTGAAGTATATATTTTCATATCTAATCCTTATTTTTCAAATTAATTAAATTCTTAAAATAGTACTTTACATATATTTTTTATTTTCTTATTTTATAAAAAATATTTTTGAAAAAGGTTTAAGTTAATGTTTAATGGCATAATTGAAGGAAAAAAAGCAAGAATTTATGATAAAAAAATACATAATCAAACAAAAATTAAAATATTTAATGATTTTATATTAAGTAATATAAATTTTAATTCTAAGTTAAATATTTGTGATATTTGTTGTGGATCAGGAGTATCAATAGATATTTTGAAAGATAAAGATTGTAATATTCTTGGAATAGATGGATCTTATGAGATGATAAAAATTTGTAACGAAAAATTTAATGAGTATAACAATATTAAATTAATTCAATCTTTAGTTTCAAAAGTCGACTTAAAACCAAATAGTTATGATTATATAATTCTACGTCAAGGATTGCATCATATAAAAAATAAACTTGAGATAATTAATAAAATTTATTCTGCACTTAAATATGGAGGGAAATTAATACTTATTGATAAGTATTATAAATCTAAATATAAATACTTTCTATATGAATTATTACGATTAATTTTTAAATTTGATGCAGCTTTTACTAAACATGTAATTATTTCTGAAAAAAAACATTACAAATTACTTAAAAATTTTTATTTTAATAAAAAAGTAATTATTAATGAAATAAATAAAAAAAAACCTACGCAATCTTTTATGTTTTTAGTAGAAAAGTGTTGAATAGACTATTGTCTTGATGCATGTTTAATACGAGGAAATATATTTGATATGCTTAACTCAATTCTTTGCTTTGGAAATATTAATTTTCCAGCATATCCAGTATTATTTTTATAGAAATCCCGTAACTATCTCATAGAAATAGCTACGGAATATTAGATTTTTTCTAATGATTGTCAATTATACTCAAGTCATTGTTAGAACAAAATTTCATTACTGAAAATTTTTTAAATCACTCAGAACCTTACAACTGATTCTTTGCCCAGTTTAATGCATCCTCCAGCATTTCTAATGGAGGCTGCTTAATGAATTCTTTTTCCAGCATCATTTGCGTCAGAGATCTGGCAAGTGATATATCTGATTCTGCTTTTTTAAAGATTTCATCTCGAGATAGTTTTATTCTCGCCAACCCTTCTTCTATTGCCTGCATGGCTACGCTAGCTGCTTCATGAGGAAAGACACCCGACTCTTCCATCGAAGCAATAATATTATCCGGATTAATACCTCTTTGTTCTGCAAAATCAGCAAGTGATTTTGCTGCAGCAATTGTCATTTTATCTGATATTTTTTTTGCCTTAACCAATAATGCTCCTTTTAGAATTCCAGGAAAACCAACAGAATTATTTACCTGATTGGGAAAATCTCCTCTCCCAGTCGCAACGATAAAAGCTCCTGCTTCTTTTGCTGCATAGGGATAAATTTCCGGGATTGGATTTGCACAAGCAAAAATGATCGGTTTGGAAGCCATTTTTTTGATCCATTCTGGTTTCACAACATCCGGTCCAGGTTTTGAAAGAGCAATTAAAACATCAGCATCTTTCATTGCATCCTCAATAGTCAGGATTTTATCCGGATTGGTAGAACAACATAATTCCCACTGTCTGTAAAACCGCTGGTCACCTTTGATATCCTCTCTCCCAGAATGGAGAGATCCTTTTGAATTAAAAATGATCATCCTATCCGGATTACCTCCTGCTTGTAAAATAATACGGGCAATGGTAGTATTAGATGCTCCAGCTCCAAGTAGAATAATTTTTACATTTTCTATTTTTTTATCTGTTAATTTTAAAGCATTTATCAAACCTGCCAATGTTACACAGGCTGTACCTTGTGCATCATCATGCCAGACAGGAATATCACATGAACTGCGAAGTGTATCTAGTACCTTATAACAGTTAGGCTGGGCAATATCTTCTAAATTAATTGCTCCAAAAGAAGGCTGGAGCATTTTTACAAAATCAATTATTTTATCTGGATCGTGTTCTCCCTTTTCATTTCTGCTATCCATACAGATTGCAGTAGCATCAATTCCACCCAGATATTTCATTAAAAAAGCTTTTCCTTCCATTACCCCCAGACCACCAGGAGGAGAACAGTTACCATCCCCTAAAACTCTGGTAGAATCACTGACAACAGCCACATAGTTACCACGGTTGGAAAGTTCATATGATGTATCAGGATTATCCCGAATAGTTGTAGAAATTTTTGATACTCCTGGTGTGTACCAGACATTAAACCAGTTAAAACCAAATACTCCAGCTTTGGGAAGAGTTTGCATCTTTCCTCCATAATAGGAATGTGCTTTTTCAGAAAGTCTTTTTAAAAATAATGTTTTTATCCGGGCTGTTTGAGCCTGATTGTAATCTGTTGCAAGTATTTCATCAAGATTATCCAGTGTTAATTTTAAGTTTCCCATAATATCCCCTTATTTTATATTGTATAGTCTATTAGTTTTTATCAATCCTTAATTGTTCATTAGCTGGTTCTCTTATCTTAATATTACTCAACTCCTAATAATCTGGGTAATACAGTAATAATGTCACTAAAAAGAGTAAAGAGGAGTAGATCGACCAATAGTGCTCCCAAATAAGGAATTACTGAACGGATTACCCGATCAAGAGGAACTTTAGTAATGGCACTGGCAACAAAGAGATCCAATCCTACAGGTGGTGTAATACAGCCTATCGCTAAATTGACAACCATGAGGACTCCAAAAAAAAGGGGATCAATACCTAGTTGAATAGCAACCGGCAGAAAGATTGGTGTTAAAATAATAACTGCTGCAGACGCATTTACTAAGGTTCCTAAAATCAAGAGTAAAACATTCATGGCTAATAAGAAAAAGAGTGTAGAATCCGTAATACTAACAATAAATGCACCTAGACGATGGGGGATTTCCAGATAAGTTACCATCCATCCAAAAACTTTTGCAGCACCAACAATAAACATAATTAAAGTAGTACCAATAACCGCATTAAACAATATTGCCGGAAAATCCTTTAACTTTAATTCTTTGTAAACAAACATACCGATGACTATTCCGTAGACAGCTGCAACTGCGGCAGCTTCAGTTGGAGTCAATATCCCTCCATAAATACCACCAATGATAATAACAGGTGTTAATAGAGCAAAGAAGGATTCTTTAAATGCTTTTAATAATTGTTTAAAAGAAAATTTTCCTTCTCCTCTTAATCCTTTTTTTTTAGCAATAAAGAAGCTGACGATACACATGGTGATTCCCATGATGATTCCCGGTAGTAAGCCTCCGATAAAAAGCCCTCCGATCGAAATGCCTGCAATCGCTCCATAAACAACAAGGGTAATGGAAGGCGGAATAACAATACCAACGGTTCCGCCTGCTGCTACGACACCAGTTGCCCAGCTTCTTTCATATCCTTTTTTTTCCATTTCATCTACCATGGTTGAACCAATAGCTGCTGTAGTTGCAGCAGATGAACCTGAGATAGCTGCAAAAAACATACCGGAAACAGCAACTACCTGCGCAAGTCCCCCAGTCAATGAGCCTACAATCGCATTAGCAAAATGAACCAATCTTTTTGTAACTCCTCCACCGGACATAAATGCTCCGGCAAGCATAAAAAAGGGAACCGCCATAAAGGAAAAAGAATCCACCCCTGTAAAAATAGTTTGGGGAATTAAAACCTGAGGCATGTTCAAATAAAATGCCAGAATAATTGATACAGAAATGCAAAGTGAATATGCAATGGGTACTCCGATGAGAGTAAGTATCAAAAAGGTAAGTATTAATACAAATTCCATATAATTATCTCCTTAATGAATAATCAATATGACAATGACTGAGAAATAGTTATATTAACCTGCAATCCAAATTACCTTTTTCATCAAAAATAACTGGATTTTGGGATCTGCCACAATAATAATCTCTTAGTCAGATCATTTTTTACTAAAAAAATTTAATAACAGCTTAAGTTTTTATTATTTTAACTTTTTCTCAGAAAATCTTTTTTTTGAAAAAAAATCTATAGTATCTTTCAAAATGTAAAGAAACATGAGAAAACCGCTGATTGGGATTATACTATAAACAAATCCCATAGGAATTCCCAGAGCGGGTGCAGTCTGAAACATCATAACAGTTGACATTTTAAATCCCTGTGAGATTAACAGTAAAACGAAGTAAAAACTGCAAATTTTAATAAAAATTTCCAGAATAACTCCTCCAACAGTACCTTTTAGTTTTTCAGGAAAAATTTTAACAGCCATGTGCCCTTTATCTCCAATGATCAATGCAGAACCAATAAACACAACCCAGACAAATAAATACCGGGCAAGCTCTTCTGACCAGTCAAAGGTATATCCAAAAAAGTAACGAGAAACCACTTGAACAAAAATAATAAATAACATGAGTGCTATTGCAGAAATACAGATGAGATATAATGTTTTTCTCATGATTTCAAAAATCTTATTCATCTTTTCCTTCCTTAATGTGAGATCAAAAAAACAGGATATATTATGAAACGGTATAAAAATCATTTTAAGTTTCTGTAGAACAAAATATTAATTTTAATTACCGTTTCATAAAGTATTCCTGAGAAAACAGATCCAGTAAAAAGTCATTAATTTTTCTTTAATGCCATTATTTTATCAATATTGTCTTTTCCTACTAGTTCTGCAAATTCAGCATATACTGTTTGGGTAGCATCCATAAAAGGTTTACGATTGACTTCAACAACTTGCATTTTCCTGGTTTCTTTTATTTTATCCCAGAAATCCTTGTCTTCTTTTGTAGAAATATTTCTTTGCCAGATAATAGCTTCCTGAGCTGCTTCCTCAATTAATTTCTGATCAGATTGAGATAATGAATTCCATTTTACCATTGAGATTAACATAGGTTCCGGAGCATAAGCATGAGCAGTTAAAGATGCGTGTTTTTGAACTTCAAAAAAACGCTTTGTATAAATATGAGCACTTGGATTTTCTTGCCCATCGACTACACCCTGCTGCATGGCACTATAAAGTTCTCCAAAAGCCATTGGTGTAGCAGATCCTCCCAGCGCTTTGATCATACTGATATAAATTTTATTTGTCATGACTCTGATTTTTAATCCCTTCATATCCCCAGGAGTTAAAATCGGTCTTTTATTATTAGTTATATGTCTGATTCCATTTTCCATGTAGCCTAAAAGTTTAATTCCTTTACTTTCCAGAGGTTCCCCAATTTCCATTCCTACAGTATCAAGAGACCGATAAGCATGTTCACGGTCTTCAAAAAGAAAAGGCAAGTCAAAAATAGAGATCTGAGGTTGAAACTGACCAAGTACTGCTGTCCCTACCAGTGCCATATCAACAGATCCATATACAAGACCTTCAATTAACTCTTTTTGTCCACCTAGCTGTGAAGAAGGAAAAACCTTAACTTCAATATTACCTGTGGATTTTTCATAGACTAAATCTGCAAATTTTTCTGCTCCTTTTGCATATGGATGGCTAGGGTCTGCAATATGTCCTAATTTAATTACAACTTTTTTGCTTTTTTTGGTAAAAAAACTTAAAGAAATTAAACTGGAAATGAGAACTAAGATAATTAAAAAATGAACTTGAATCTTTTGTTTCATTTTTTCCTCCTATTAAACAAATTTTACTTACTGTACATGATCAGATAATAAGAGTAAATAATTTGTAATTATTGTCAGTTTAGTTCTTTTTGTACTTTTTGTTCACAGAAGAAGATTTATTTGACATTGGATGAAAATCAGGATAGATTTATATCACTAATTTTATCCTTATCAATGCCGGCAGGAAAAAAAGTGAGAAAGAATTTTATCTCTTTACAAATGAGAATTTTTTTCTTGATTATTATCATTATTTTTATATCTATTGCAGTAGAAACCTTTTTTCTAAAAAAATTTATCGAAGAGTATATTATTGCCTCAGAAGGAGATAAAGTTTTGGCTATAGCCAATGCTATAGCTGAAGATCCGAGAATAATTGACGCTTTTCAGCTTTCTGATCCTACGAGTGTCATTCAGCCAATTGCAGAGAAAATGCGGAAAAAAACCAATACCAGTTTCATTGTAGTTTTTAATATGCATGCGGTTCGATATTCCCATCCCAATACAGAAAGAATCGGAGAACAGTTTGTAGGCGGAGATGAGGCAGATTCATTAGAGGGTAAAACATATATTTCCCTGGCAAGAGGAACGCTTGGAGTATCGCAAAGGGCTTTTGTTCCCATACTGGATCAGAATGAAATACAGATTGGAGTCGTTTCGGTTGGTTTATTGTTAACAAAATTAACTGAACAGAAAAGAAAAGTAAGGTATATTTTATATCTGGCTGCCCTTTTCAGTATTATTATCGGATTGACAGGGGGATTATTTTTATCAAAAAGCATTAAGAAAAGTATTTTTGGGCTGGAGCCCCACCAGATTGCTGAACTGCTGGAAGAAAGAAATGCTATTCTCTCTTCCATTAAGGAAGGAATTGTCGCCATTGATCGGGAAGGACAACTCATTTTGATTAATAATAATGCCAGGCAATTACTTTCTTGTGAAGATATGAATGAAAAACCCTTAATTTCCGATATCATTCCTGAAACCAAACTCCCTTTAGTAATTGAAACCGGAAAAGAAATTTTAAATGAAGAACAAATTATTAACAATAAAACCATTCTGGTCAACAGGATTCCTATGTTTTCAAATGGTTCTGTTATTGGTGCAGTTGCCAGCTTTAGAGATATGAGTGAGATTAGAAAAATGGCTGATGAACTTACCGAAGTAAAAACCTATATTGATGCCCTGCGGGCCCAGCATCATGAATTTTTAAATAAACTTCATGTTATTTCCGGTCTTCTGCAATTAAATAAATTTCAAAAAGCAACAGATTTTATTGTAGATATCATGGCAAAAAAACAGGAAATTTCTGATTTTTTACTGAAAAATATAAAGGAGCCCAGTTTGTCAGGATTAATCCTGGCTAAAATTAATAAAGCAAATGAAAATGGCATTAAAGTCACCATTAGCCCCAATAGCTGTTTTCCGCTGGTTCAACCAGAAATTGTTAATTCGTTAATTACTATTATTGGAAATATTCTGGAAAATTCGATTGAAGCTCTGCAAAAAATCACTGGTAAAGATAAAGAGATCATTCTGAATTTTTCTGAAAAGGAAGACGTTATGGAAATCCGGATTAAAGATAATGGAGAGGGAATTTTGGACTCTTGTAAGGATAAACTCTTTGAATATGGTTTCTCAACAAAGGATTCGACCCATAAGAGAGGAATAGGACTTTATCTGGTGAAAAAGCAGGTAGAACTTTTATCCGGCAAAATGGAGATAAATTCTGAAAAGGGAGTCGAATTTTTCATTATTTTACCAAAAAAAATGTTATTATATAAGTAATTTTTGGAGAATTGCTTTGGATACTATATCAGTTTTGATTGTAGAAGACGATTTTAGAGTAGCAGATATTAATAAACAATTTACTGAAGCGGTTCCTGGATTTTCGGTTGTTGAAGTTGCTAAAAACGGGATGGAAGCTATATCATTTATTAGTTCCAAACCTGTTGAATTAGTAATCCTGGATATTTATCTACCGGATATTTACGGAATAGAAGTCTTAAAAGAGATAAGAAAAAAAGAATTATCCATAGATGTTATTTTAATAACAGCTGCCCATGACAGAGAAACCGTTGAGAATTCTATCCGTTTTGGTGTATTTGATTATATCATAAAACCTTTTAATTTTGAAAGATATAAAGAAGCATTATTAAAATACCAGGAATTTAAGGTTTCATTAAACCAGAAATCTACCTATAATCAGAATGAAGTAGATAAATTCACTGCTTTTTTTCAAGGAAAGAGTGAAAACAATCTTCCCAAAGGAATTACATCTTTTACCTTAAACAGAATACAAAAGGCTATTAAAACCTGCGGTAAAACATTCACAATGGGCGAATTACTGGAAAAAGTTTCATTATCCAGAATAACAACAAGAAGATATCTTGAATTTTTGTGTGATTCCAACCTACTGACAAAATCGTTAAAATACACAAAAATAGGCCGACCAACAATTCTATATTCTAAAAAATAATATATTCAGTTGTTTTTAAGTAAGAATTTAAGTGAACTCTGGACAATTTATCCTGTAACTTTTTAAAATTCAGCAATTTAGTTCTAAAAAAGGGCTTTTGATGAAGAGGATTACAAAGGACACAAAAAAACACGAAAAAAGATTCCAAAACCTATCCGTGTTCTTTAGCTAAGCATTGTACTCAATGTGGGGCAGCTTTGCTGTATCTTTTTGTGTCCTTAGTATATATTCTGTGATAATATTTTAGAAGAATACGCACTGGAGTGCGTGTCTGGTGTTTCTCAATTTATTTATACATTTAAAGATCACGCCCTAAAAACCTCAATGCATTATCCCCTGATATCTTATGAAAGAACTGGCTGCTGCACATCTTTAGCGAATTATTAACATAATCATAATAACTATCAGAGGAAAACAAAACCACTGAAAAGTCGGTTCCAAATAATATCTTGTCTTCAAGACTGTATTTCCCGGATTTCTTTTTATGATCCTGTTTTACCAGCCGAATAATTTTTTTAATCTTTTTATTCTGATCAAAATTGTAAGAAACATCAGTATAAACATGTTCATATTTTTTTACCAGATCAATAACAGGTTTTAACCATCCGGTTTTTAAATTGCCAAAATGAGCCAGGTTTAACCTGAGTTTCGGATATTTTTCTAAAACCTTTGCCCAATTATCCGGATGCGTTCTTTTATTGCCATCTTTATCTGGTTTTTTATAATTTGGATTAACAAATCCCCCTTTACAGCAGTGACAGGTAACAGGAATATCATGATCACAGCAATATTTATATAAGAACTCATTCTTTTCTGTAAAAGGATAAATCTGAAAACCAAGGGGCGGATAAAGTTTTATTCCAATAAAATCACCAAAATGAATTTTTGATTTATCTAAATTAAGATAGTTATTTAAAAAAGCTGCCTGCTGGGTGTTATTTTCAAATCTCTCCGGATCAATCCCCAGAAAAGGATAAATAAATATTTTATTTTTTACCAACTTTGCCTGTGATTTGGTTAAAGCATTTTTTAGATCAACTATCTGGTTTAACAGTTTTTCTGTAGGTTTGGATACCTCAAAATCTATGATTTGGGGAAGTAAAATCTTTTTATAATCTTTTATTTTTTTAACTTTATTCAGATCAGCTACTAATCGATCAATTAGATCAGTTGGACTCAGTTCTAAAACATCACAAGTATTAATTATGTGGTCAAAGGACTTGTTTCCCATTAATTTTAAGAGTCGAGATAGAGTAGATACCGGAATGGGTATAGGGATAAAGTTTGTAATAGGAAGGATTTTGTTTAAAATTTTAACCACCCTTTGTATTTGTAAAGAAAGGGGGATGTGGTCAATATTAAACAAATGGAGATGGCAGTCAAAAAATATTTTATCCATACATAATATTATAAAGCTATAAAGTGAGTTGTAAAGAAAAATATGTTTTCTGCAAAAAAAGTGGTGTTTTTATGTAATTTATTCTTCCAGAATCAAAGTCAGCATCTGGTAATAATAATCCAGTAACCTTTTCAGTTTAACAGGATCTTCTTTAACTTCATTTACAGCTTTTTCATGGTTTAGAGAAACAAAATCAAGTACAGTTTTTTTATCTTTAAATCCAGCTTCAAAACCTTTTTTAATTAAGCCATCAATATAATCGTGATAATATTTCATAATGGTTACCTCCCAGTAAATATAATAAAAAAAAGATAAAAAAGCTGACAGTTTTAGAAAAAAAACTTAAAAAAATAAAAAACTTGGTGATGAAAAGAATTTTGCTAAAATTGTTATAATTGTTTTCTTATTTAAATGTTCATTTCAGCTTTATGAGAAGGTTTATCGGATTAGGTGAGAAGTTATCTAATCAATTTTACTAATGCTTAAAAAAAAATCGATGCTATTTAATACATTTTATTTTTTCTCGTCCTTATTTTAATAACAATATATTGTAGCTTGCAATTAAATACTTCCTATATCATTCTCCCCTGCATAGTTTCAATTCTTGTTTTGTTGGATAATCTATTGAAGGTTGTCTCCAAAACTCATGATATGCCGATAATTTAGTATACAGTGATAATACAGTATCACGGTTTTGTCGGTCTCTTGACTGGTTTTCCCGTACCCAATGGTGGATTGGTACTTCGTAATTGGATACTCTCGAAAATCGGCTCTTGCGGCCGTCTTTTTTTTGCTCTTTTTTCCGGTGATATCGAATCGCTCCTTCTGAAACTCCCAGCCTTTTGGCTAATTCAACACCTGATAAATTTAGATCATCTCCTGACATAATAAACTCCATCTGCGTTTTACTTAATTTTGACACCTGATTTACCTCCAATAAGTAAATCGGATTCGTAAAACTATACGCCGATGTTTTCGTAGTATATCATGCTTTTAAACATCTTAAATCAGGCCGTGATTCTGCTGAGCAACAAATTCGGGATCGGCAGACAATGGTGATTGGTGAATATATTACAGCACTGCAACAACAGAGCAGGGAAGACAATCAATTTAGTAAGATATTAATTGCACAATAAAGAGCTAAAATAGAATCGGATTTTATTGCTATATCCGGCAACATTGCATGGTCGGTTAAGGAAAATGAATACACAGAAGCATGCAATAGACTTAAAAATGAATTTTGCACTGCTAAGAACGCCTCCATACCAGCCAAAGAGGGGCATTAGTCCTTGAAAAAAACCGGTATGAAAAGCCAGCCGGAATCCTGCACGTAAACCGGAGTTTTTAAAGCACGCCCCAAAACTCACACATATGGAAAAGGCATCCATTGCCAATCCGATTGCTAATATTATAATTTCAATCATATGTTATTTTATAATAGTTTATTTGATTATACAAATTAATAATTCATTAAAAAAAATACCCGGGGCAGGTTTTAAAACTGTATCTAGAAATGGGTAAAATCCTTTTCTAATTAGTTACTGAAGTTATTCTAATTAGCTATTATATTTGATGGGAATATAGAATTTTAATGTTCTCTGTTGTTTATTTAAATTTTGTTTTAATACCAACATTGTTATTATAAAGACACTCCACATTATTATCATTATACATAAGCCTTGCTTTTTCTTCCATAAATTTAATCGTAGCCATACTTAATGATGGACCAGTACTTAATCTTTTTACACCCAATTGACTTAATTCATCTACATTTGTTAGGTTAGTATTAGATACTAGATGTAGTGGAACTTTAATTGAATTTACAACATCTTTTATCTGCTCTCTTTTATAAAGTCCAGGAACAAATATTCCAGTTGCTCCCGCGTCAGCATAGCTTTTTGCTTTTTCAATAGTTTCTTCTAATGGATCCGTTTTTTGTAAATAAGTATCAGTTCTTGCATTTAAGTAGAAGTCTTTATATCCATTGCTATCTAGTTTTTGCCTAATTTTTGAAATTAATTCCGATTGAACTTCTTTACTTTTCATACCCGGTTTATCTTTATATGAATCTTCTATGTTAATTCCTACAGCTCCAAGATCTGCTACTTTTATAATATTTTCACATACAGTTTCGGGATTTTCTGAGTAACCTGATTCAAGATCCGCACTTACAGGTATATTAACAGAAGAAACAATCCCTTTAATTTGATATAACATATTCTCAAAAGTAATCCTCTCTCCATCATTATATCCAAAAGCATTTGCTATAGAATAACTAGCGGTTGCTATTGCTTTAAATCCTGTTTGTTCTAAAATAATTGCTGATAAAATATCCCATGTTGTAGGTATTAATATTGTTTTATTTTGTTCATGCATCTTTTTAAATTCAGTTAATTTAGACATAATATCCCCTTTTTATTTATTAATATGTATGTAGTCTACATACTTAATAAAAATACTATACTCTATTTAATAAATGATAGGAAATGATAGGATTTTTTATAATTAACGTCAACAGGTTTCTACAAAAAAAGGCAAAAAAATGGCGAAACAATACTAAACCATGCTTGCAATAATCTTACTGATACTGATAGGAAAAAAATTGTTTAAATTACCGGAAAAACAATCTCCACAATCAAAAAGACAGACTTATCCCAATGGCTACGGCAATAAATGAAAAAATAAAAATAAAAAATCAAGAGGCATTTCCAGCTAAAGCCGGCGGGGCACGCTTATTTTCCAAATGCTTGATTATTTTAGCAATTTCATCCCTATTCTGAATAAT
>JAKSBL010000194.1 GCA_022361115.1 Spirochaetota bacterium
CATTATTAGACAGTCCAGTGCCTAACAAAAAAATAAAGATATTACCGGGTGGAAAATCAGAAGTGGTTAAAGTTTTACCAGATCCCGATCCAAAACTGGGACCAACTAAATACGTTGCCCCACCACCTGTTCCAAAACCGAGAACTCAAAAATCACGTCCACCTGTTCCTATGCCAAGATCTAGTCTATATCCTAAGCCAATTGCTAAAAAATTCAAAGAACTAATTGATGTAATCACACCCTATTATAGACCTGAAGCTATCAGAAAATTCGATCAAGAGTTAAGAGAGAAAAAAAATCTTACAGTAGGGGTAATAGAGAAAGCTCGTGCCTTAAAAAATTATGCGAAATCATTTGAAGTGTCAATAGTCTCGAGAAAAGATGCAAGTAAACAATTATATTATACTAAATTTGATTTATCTAGAGCATTGGAAGACAACCTCTATATAGATAAAGGATTAAAAGCCAACGTAACTCTCAAAATTTTGATGAAAAAGAAAAAAATAGAAGATGGTGAAGTATATTTTATATTTAGTGAACCTTATTTTAGATGTAAAACTTTTACCATTTATAATAAATATGATATTATGAATGCTTTAGATAAAGCAGCAGAAGAGATCAATAATAAAATAGCTGAGTGGTTATCAGAAGGTTCAGGTTGGGTCATTGATCATTATGTTGATATTGTTAAACATATACCATTGAGGGGATCTTCATATCTACCCTTGCCAGAAGAGCTGCGTAATTCAATGAAAGGTGTAATTAATCTTAAAAATAGTGATAATAAGTGTTTAATACGGGATTATATAAGGCATATTAATCCAATGCAAAAAGACCCTCAAAGAATTAAAATTTCTGATCGTGAAATTTTTAATAAGTTAGATTTGAGTGGTATAAACTTCCCTGTATCTATTGATCAAATACCACTCATTGAGGAAAGATTTAAAATAAGAATAAACGTTTTTCGTTATTTCAAATCAATAGATGGAAAAAAACCTGGTAGTACAAACCCATTACATGTTTCAAAAGAAAAATACCCTGACCATATGGAAGTTTTATATATTGTAGATGGTGAAAAGCAACATTATGTCTATATGAAAAATTTTAATAGATTCATGCATAATTTTACAAAGCATAGAGAGAGAAAACACTTTTGTATGTATTGTCTTAAATGTTTTTATTCAAATAGAAGATTAGAAAAACATAAGGCTGATTGTCGAGTTATAAATGGTGTTCAAGCAATTCGTTTACCAAGTTGTCAATTAAAAGATGGCAAATGGATAAAGCCAAGCGTTTCTTTTGAAAATCACCATAAACAAGCACCTCTTCCTTTTGCTATCTACGCAGATTTTGAACGTAACCTTGAAAAAGTCAGTGGTTGTACCCCTTCTGGTAAAACATCATACACAAATCAATACCAAAAGCATATTCCTGTAAGTTTTGGTTATAAAGTTGTTTGCCATCATGATTAAACTTATTCAAAAGATTTTACATTTTACCGAGGCGAAGATCCTATTGGTAAATTCCTCCAATGTATGGAAAAAGAAGTTGAATATTGTAAACAAGTAATCAAAGATAAATATGATGTATTTCGCAAAACGTCTCCTGAACAAGAAGATAGTTTCAAAGCCGCTACCCATTGTCATGTTTGAAAAAAAAAATTCTTGAAACTGATGAACCTGTAAAAAATTTCTGCAATTTTACTTAAGCCTATCTTGGTGCATCACATTCCAAATGCCAACAACCAGTAATATTATCTAAAAAAATTAAAATACCCGTTATATTTCATAATTTGAAAGGTTATGATAGTCACTTTATTTTTCAAAAAAATGCTGAGCAAGAATCAGAAAAGCAACCATCTATTGATGTAATAGCTAATAACTCAGAAAAATATATGACATTTACATTAGGTCAACATCTTGTTTTCCTTGATAGTTTTCAATTTATGAATCGTGGTTTAGCAAGTTCAGCTAAAAACCTTCCAAAAGATAAATTTATTTATACAAAAGAATGTTTTAGTTCGGATGATGATATTCTATTTCAATTAATGTGTAAAAAAGGTGTCTACCCTTATGATTATATGGATAGTTTTGAAAAGTTTGATGAAAAAAAATTACCAAGAAAAGAAGATTTCTATAGTTTATTAAATGATAAACACATAACTAATGAAGAGTATCAACATGCAATAAATGTTTGGAATACTTTTAATATTAAGAACCTTGGTGAATATCATGATTTATATTTAAAATCAGATATATTATTATTAGCAGATGTTTTTGAAAATTTTAGATATGCTTGCCTTGAAAATTTTAATTTAGATCCATGTCATTATTGTACTACCCCGGGAATGGCTTGGGACGCGATGCTAAAAATGACTGGTGTACAATTAGAATTAATTACTGATATTGATCAACAGTTACTTATTGAAAAAGGTATGCGTGGTGGTATTTCATATATTGCTAACAGACACTTAAAAGCTAATAATAAATATTTGGAAGATTATAAACCTGAATTAGAAAGCAGTTATTTAATTTACCTTGATGCTAATAATCTTTATGGTTGGGCTATGATACAACCATTACCTTATGGTGGCTTTAAATGGGTAAAACCTGATAATAAACCTTTCCAAAAATAACCTGGAATTGGTTATATTTATGAAGTAGACCTTGAGTATCCTCCAGAATTACATGATTTGCATAATGATTATCCAGTTGCCCCTGAAAAAATGAAAGTTGAAAATGGCATGCTGTCCCCTTATTGTCAAACAATAAAAATAAATTTAAAATTACAAGTGGAAATGTTTCAAAGTTGTTACCAACATTATATGATAAAGAAAAATATGTTCTTCATGAAAGAAATTTAGAGCTTTATTTGAGTCTTGGCTTAAAATTAAAAAAAATACATAGAGCCCTTCAATTCAATGAAAGACCTTGGTTAAAGGAATACATTGATTTCAACACTGAAAAAAGAAAGAATGCTAAGAATGATTTTGAAAAAGACTTCTTTAAATTAACGAATAATAGTGTCTTCGGTAAAACTATGGAGAATATTAGAAAACGTTGTAATATTAAACTTGTAAATGATTATAAACA
>JAKSBL010000232.1 GCA_022361115.1 Spirochaetota bacterium
TATTTTCAAAGCCACAATATCTTGATCTATCTTTGGTTATTAAAAAATCTTCATTGCCAACACATTCTTCAGGAACTTTTAACATCCTCGTAATTTTAAAATCACTTTGTATTTCTACAATATACTTTTCCTCTTCTTTTTCTTTTAAGATTCCAAATACACCTGTTTCTGGTATTGCTTTAATATTTGATAACTTTAAGCGTTCATCACTTTTACTAAACTTTTTTACTTTTTCGATTTTTCCATCCTTAGATATTTTGAAAAATCCCTGATTTATACTGAAACAATAAATTTCATTGTTCACACTGAAAAGATAATGAACTTCCATCGGTGTTTTTACTTTCCACTCAATATCAGGATGTGGATGTTCAACACTGGAACAGGAACAAATAAAAAGTAATAATATAAAAAATAAATATATGTGTTTTTTCATTTCACTAATCCGTATATGTATAAAGATAATATTTACTGATATCATCTTCTGATATCGCACCGGTTTTTACTGACCATCCAAATTCTGGTTCTTCATCAGTTTTATCTGTATTTTGCTGTTCCCAAACTGATCTTTTGTTCTTAGCTCCGTTCCAGGAATCAATGAAATCAAAAGAGGTTTTCTTTGTTTTTGCATCCTGGGTTTGAGAGGTTTTTAAATCAAAATGTACTTCATCATGTTCAGTTCCTTGTTTATCAGTCCACGTCCGGCCATTCTTAAAGTTGAAAACTGTTGCAGTTTTAATTCCATCTTTTTCCAATAGATTAAGATTTTCTTTATGTACTTTTTTAGAATCATAAATATTCTATCAAACCATCACTCAATCTGTATTTCCGTTGTGAAGCTTACTTACTTAAATCTATGTGGCTATCTTCACCATCTTTGATTGGTTTAAATTTAGTTATGGTCATTTCTTTATCACTGGCTACATAGATATAACCATCTTTATCTACATAAATACTGGATGTACAACGGTCACCATATTTTTTAGTTAAATCAACTCGACGTTTACCTATCACATTAAGTTCTAGGTCAAGTTTTACTAAGTAGTATGACCAGGATTTTTTATCTAAATAATTATTTGGGAGTATATAGAAATACCCATCATCACTATAGTTTGAATTATTCAAAATGTATTCATCATCTCTGTTTATTTTATAAAAATTATTTTTTTTAGTTTCATTAATTAAAATATGTTTTTTTAAAGAAAGATATGGTTTTATCTCTTTTCCTTCACTATTATACCGACTAAAAAATGGACTATCAAAGTCATAATATTTATTATTTACAAAATAAACTCTATTATTACCTATACTAAAGAACTTAAATTCACTGACTATTTTTCCACTTTCAATATCAATCCATTTATGGGGGAGGTTTTCTCCATTCAGGTTTATTGGTGTCCAAAATCCACAATATCGCTTTTTATCAGACGATATCAAAAAATCAGTATCTCTCAAATTTAATTCAGGTACTCTTATTACCTTCTCTAACTTGAACTCAGAGTGTATCTCAACTATATACTTTTCTTTATCTGATAACGTCAATATCCCGTAATTTCCAATATCAGGTAAAATTTTAACATTAGAAACATACTTTCTTTCATCATCATTTTTAAAAATAACTTTATTAGATATTTTTCCTCTCTCATTGATGATAAAATATCCTTTCCCAATTTCATAACATATTATTTCATTTCTTTTTATTGGGATAAAATAATGTACTTGCAGTGGATTTTTCTTGATCCATTCAACTTCGCCATTTTTTTCTGCATAACAGGATACACAAATCATTATCATTAAAATTAACAGATTATATTTTATTTTCATTGCAACCGCCTACTTGTATGTATATAATCTGAATTGGTTTATCTCATCTGCTGGTATTGGTCCAGTTACTGTTACATATCCGCCCTTTGTTCCATCAGCATTCTTCTTCTCTGTATCCCAGACGGATCGTTTGTTTTCAGTATTACCATTCCAGTTATCCACAAAGTTAAAAGCAGCTTTCTTTGTTTCTTTCTTGGTAACCGGATCTGTTATGGTTATAGTTGTTTCACTCAAGACGGTTAAGGTATGTTTCTGATTATCTTTACCTGTTTTAAAATTAATTACTGTTCCTGTGTTGCCTTTAGTTTCACTTAATCCCTTTTTATAATCATCATAATTATCATAAGGTAAACCAGCTCTTTTCCAGGTTATATCATCGCCCAATCCTTTTGATGATTCATTAAGCATTTGAATATCATCAAAAACATACCCCCTTCTTTCTATTCCACCATTTTCCAATTCTTTTGGTATGTCACGTACTCCTTTTTCCTCTTTTACTATATTTTCCAATACTTTTTTACCTTTGGCTCGTGTTGGAAGTTCCCCATTTAATTTCCTATGAGTATCAGCAGCTAAATTATACATCCCTGTTGCTGTACAAAATTCATTTGTATTTGGGTTATCTCCACCTAAATACTCTGATTCTTTTTGCCCATAATATGTTCTTTCATTATCATATTTTGCTTGTGCTAATCTCTTTTCTTCTTCTGCTTTCTGCATTCTTTCAGTGTGTACTTCACCCCGTTTGATTAAATAATTATCTAATTCTTCTTGTGGTTTTCCTTCATACATTTTTTTTACTACATCTATATCTAAATCGTATTGAAAATCAGTAATATTTATTTCTTTTCTGCCGCTAATCCAGCCTGTGTCTGGATCGATATCTCCATCTTTGATTCCCTGAGCCTTAAAATCTTTATACAAGCCTTCTGTACTGAATAATCCATAGCAATGTTTTGCACTGGTGCCTTCAAAAGCTTTAGGTGTTGCTTTTGCTGTTAATTTTCCATTCCAGTACTTTTTAAATTTCCAGCCATTGGCTTTAAATGTTTCTGGTTTATGAGTACTTTGTAATTTAGCCTTCAATTGATTTATTTCTTTTTTAATGGCATCAGAATTTCCTCCAACTAAATTATCCATATTGTTTGAAGCAGTTTTTAAGTTGTCATTTTTTAATTGTCTGTTAAA
>JAKSBL010000518.1 GCA_022361115.1 Spirochaetota bacterium
GCAGTTTCATATTTTTATGATCTGGTATTAATCACTCTCTTTTCCATCCATCAAGATTTCTGGCTTCTAAAAAAGGAAATTTTAGCCTTATGTATTGCAGGTTTTATTTTTCTGTTTTCTTATTTCCTTCCTTATTTACAAATAAAAATATTTATAATCATTATTGGGGCTATTACCGGAGAACTCATTGTTGTCTCTGCCGGACTAGCTAAGATCTTGGCTTTTTTTAGAAAAGAGAAAACAGAAGGCGAAAAGATTACATAAAAAAACTATTTATAGTCTAAGTTATAACAACTGGGTGACTCGTCTTTTACCACTATAAGGGCAATATTTATTAAGAAGAGGGAAAATACTGTACTCGAAAATTTAAGAATGTGAAATAGATTTTTTTCGGTTGACGGTTCCTATAAAAAAAATTATTATTACCTTGAGGTATATATTCATGGAAGAAAGCAATTTTTTGATAAAAATTTTTACCCACCCTTTTGCTTATGGTTTATATGTAGGTTTGCTGTTTAGCTTATTTGTATTTATCAGAGGAAAAATTAGCCAATCAAGCATCAAAAAAGAGTTAAAAAAACTTAAAGACCACCTGCACACTAAGCTGGAAATTGATGCCGAATCCCTACAAAGACAAAAGGGAGAATATGAAAAACTTAAAACTGAAAATGAGAATTTACGGGTCACCAATAAAGCTTTGAACAATAAACCTGGTAATTCTGAAATCAGACAGTTAACTATTTATCAAAAAGCTATTGATATCATGTCAGAAAAAGCGCCTGGATTTGCCGGAGCATGGCAAAATGCCCTGAGAGAAAGCGAAGAAGATTATTCAAAAACTGAAAAAGGCTTAAAACCCTTGATTCGAAAAATATTTCCCACAACTGAATACAAGCAGAGTAATATTGAAAATAATACGAGTAAAGAATCTTGAGCATTCATTAAATACAGCTTGCACTTTCTTCTTTAAGAAACCATTGACCAAAAAGATATTTCATAATATACTGAGTATGATTTTTTTCAGCAACGGATAGGCTAACATTTCAAGTAAATAGTTTGGAGTATCAAGGTGAATATTGTAATTGCAGGCGGGGGTAATATTGGTGTTACTGTTGCCAAAAAGATGATTTTTGAAGATCATAATGTCACTGTCATTGAAAAAGATGAAAATTTAGTAAAAATTCTCCGTAATGAATTAGATGCACTGATTATTCAGGGTGATGCAGTTGATATCAGTATTCTCAAGCAAGCGAATATCAGCCGTTCAGAAATGTTTTTAGCCTTAACCAATAATGATAACACAAATATTGTTTCTTCAATGATTGCATATCGGTTAAACCCTAATCAAATTTTAGTAGCAAAAATAGAAAAAACAGAGCTATACTTTAGTGACCCTTCCTTAAAACCAGAGGATTTAGGCCTGGCAAAACTGGTTGATCCCAAAAATCTTAGTATGAATAAAATCATCACACTTATTGAGCATCCTGAGGCAACCGAGTTTATCAATTATGCACACCGTCAAACCCAGTTAGTTGGTATTCGGATCAATCATAATTTCCCTTTTAAAAACCTGTCTTTAAGTGAAATGTCTCAGAAAGATCAGCTCTTTCAAAAATTAAGAATTGTTGCTATTTACCGAAATGAAAAAATTATTATCCCCAAAGGCAATGATATTCTTCGGCCAATGGATAAAGTTTATTTTATTGGCAAAAATGAAACCATTAATACAGCCTTAAAAACTCATTTTTACACTGGAATTAAGCTAAAAAAAATTATCATCATTGGCGGGAACAAGGAAACCATTGAACTTACCCAGGCTTTGATGAGCAGCCGTTATGAAATTACCATTGTAGAAGAAAACCTGGAAAAATGTAACATTCTAGCAAAAGAATTAAAAGATATTATTATTATCAATGGCAAAGGGACAGATCCAATTACCATTAAAGAATTGGATATAGACGAATCCTGTGTCGTTAGCTTAACAAATGATGATGAATACAATGTGATTACAGCTGTAACTGCTAAAAAACATGGTGCACTAAAAACCATCTGTAAAATTAAAAATGTTGCCTTAACTTCAGTCATTAATAGTATTCCTTTAATTGATGCGGTTTATTCTCCTCATATATTAACTGTTGGTGAGGTTGTCCGTTTTTGTCGAAAAGATAATATTATCTCGGTTACCTCTTTTTCAGAAATTGAAGCTGAAATGATAGATTTAATTGTAACAGAAAAAATTCCTATCCTGGATAAACCTCTGAAAGATGTTCGTTTTCCTGAAGGTATCATCATTGGTGTTTTAGTCAGAGATGATCAGGTTATTATCCCAACCGGAGAGAACCGGATAAAACTCAATGACAAACTTCTGATTTTTGTTTTACCTGATGCCTTACCTAGTGTAGAAAAAATATTTTCCAAAAAACTGCTGCGGATACGTAAATGAACCTCAAAACAATCTTAAAAATCCAGGGTTTTTTACTCATCATTTTAGCCGGCATGATGATTTTTCCTCTCATTTTTTCTTTCTATTATCAAAGTGATGACTGGTCCTGCCTTTTAATTTCAATTGGCATCACCCTTTTTGCCGGCTTGCTTCTTTCCATTAGTTTTAAGGCAGAAAGTAATATCCGTACTCGAGAAGGCTTTATCATTGTTTCTCTCGGTTGGATTTTTGCTTCCCTTTTTGGGGCTCTCCCATTTTTCTTGTATGGTTCTTTTGGAAATTATATCAATTGCGTTTTTGAAGCCATGTCTGGTTTTACAACCACCGGGGCAACCATTCTTACCAATATTGAAGGACAACCAAAAGGTTTATTGTTTTGGCGGAGCATGACTCACTGGTTAGGCGGAATGGGGATCATTCTCTTAACGATTGCTGTTTTGCCGATTTTTGGTTTAACTTCCGGACAACTTTTTAATGCTGAAGTACCTGGCCCAACAAAAGATCGGATTAGTCCTAAGATTAAAGATACAGCAAAAATACTCTGGATGATTTATGGGGGAATGACCATTATCGAAACTGCACTTTTAATGCTGGGAGGAATGACCCTCTATGATGCGCTCTGTCATACCTTTGGTACCCTGGCAACAGGGGGTTTTTCAACTTTAAATGCTTCTGTTGCTGGATTTAATAATCTTTATATCGAGATTGTTATTATTTTTTTCATGTATTTAGCAGGTATCAACTTTGCCCTGCATTTTCAGCTGATTAATGGCAATCTAAAATCTTTTTTAACCAACCGGGAGTGGATTTTTTACACTTCTGTCCTGGTCGTTTCCATCCTGGCTATTGCTTTTAATGTTTATTTTGCAGAATATACACCTGAGCAACTGAAGCTAGACAAAAACCTGGTAGATTATTCAGAAAATTTTGGCGCTGCTTTAAGGGTAGCTGCTTTTCAAGTCGTAAGTATTACGACAACCACTGGGTTTTGTACTGCAAATTTTGATCTTTGGCCATCTTTTTCTAAAATTTTATTAATTCTTTTAATGTTTTTAGGTGGATCTTCAGGCTCAACCGGCGGCGGGATGAAACAAATCCGAATCATTATTATTTTAAAAAAAGTTGCAAATGAAATCAAACAACTTGCCCATCCAAAAGCTGTTCTGGCAGTAAAAGTAGGTAAAGAGCATATCCCTGATTTTGTTATAAAAAATGTGTTAGCCTTTTTTGTCCTTTTTGTTGGATTTTTTGCAATTATTACTCTTTTTCTTTGTTTTATGGGTTATGATATTATTACCTCTTTTTCTGCTTCCATTGCCACTTTAGGAAATATCGGCCCAGGTTTAGCTCAGGTCGGAGCGATAGAAAACTATGCTTTTTTTGATCCCTTGAGTAAAATAGTCCTGACTTTTGCCATGTTACTAGGAAGGCTGGAAATTTATTCTATTCTTATTTTAATCTATGCGCTTTTACTAAGAAGAAAATCTTTCTTTTAAGAAATGCTTCCATGCGTAAAGCTGCCTTACTAATAATAACTGGCTGTACAGCTCATTAGCTTTTTTTCTTTCTTTCAAAAACTGATAAATCATCTTGCCAGAAAACCAGTATTTTGTTATAAAGGGGCGTAAAATTGATTTCAACAGTGTTTTTTATTAAAATCTTTATTTATCCTGTTAAAATCAAAATTACTGAAAAACTCGACATTCGGTCAATTAGTTTCTGCTTTCCAATAAGTCTTAATTCGAGATTATGTAACTAATCAATCACTGAAATTCAAAGAAGAGGGAACATTATGATAAATATTCTAGATTTAACACTTTCTTATGGTGAACAAGTTTTATTCAAAGAAGTAAATATTAAATTTTTACCTGGCAACTGCTATGGAGTCATTGGTGCAAATGGTGCCGGCAAATCTACATTTTTAAAGATCATGGCAGGAGAAATTGATCCCACCAGCGGTGAAATTGTAGTTGGTAACGACCAACGTTTAGCAATGTTAAGACAGGATCAAAACGCTTTTGATGATTATACTGTTTTAGATACGGTTATTTATGGTTATCCTAAGCTTTATCAATTATTAAAAGAACGTGATGAATTATATGCAAAAGAAGACTTCACAGAAGAAGACGGATTAAAAGCTGCAGAAATTGAAGGAGATTTAGCTGAATTAGATGGATATTCAGCAGAAAACGAAGCTGCCTATTTACTAACAGAATTAGGTATTGAAGAAACCTTTCATCAATCTAATATGAAAGAATTAGAAGGCCGGCAAAAGGTCCGTGTGCTTTTGGCACAAGCCCTCTTTGGCAAACCAGATATATTACTCCTGGATGAGCCAACCAATAATCTGGACATCAAAGCCATTTCCTGGTTGGAAGATTTTCTTTATAATTATGATAAACTGGTTATTGTAGTTTCTCATGACCGACATTTTTTAAACAAGGTCTGTACACACATTGCTGATATTGATTTTAGCCAGATCAAACTTTATGTAGGTAATTATGATTTCTGGTATGAAGCCAGCCAATTAATTAGTAAAAAACTGAAAGATCAAAGCAAAAAAAGAGAAGAAAAAATTGAAGAACTGAAAAAATTTGTCCAACGGTTTAGTGCGAATGCTGCCAAGTCTAAACAAGCCACCAGCCGAAAAAAATTAATTGAAAAGCTTACCATTGATCAGCTACCCAATTCTTCCAGAAGAAATCCCCATATCTCCTTTAAGCCGGAGCGAGAATGCGGCAACATTATTCTTAATGTGGAAGATTTAAATTATCAGTTTGAAGATCAGGTATTGATAAAAAATATGAATATTTCTGTCCGTAATGGAGATAAAATTGCTCTGATTGGCAACAATCATTTAGCAAAAACCTCTTTTTTTGATATCATAACTGAACAAATCAAACCTAATTCTGGAACTTTTCAATGGGGACAGACAATTCAGCGTGCTTATTATCCTAAAGAAAACTCTTCTTTCTTTCAAGATGATGTATCCATACTGGAATGGTTAAAGAGCTTTTCTCCCAATGCAGAAGAAACCTTTGTCCGTGGATTTTTAGGTCAGATGTTGTTTAAACAGGATGAAACTTTAAAAAGTGTACAAGTATTATCAGGAGGAGAAAAAGTACGTTGTATGCTTTCTAAGATGATGCTGGCTCAGGCTAATGTTCTATTGTTTGACGAACCCACCAACCACTTAGACTTAGAATCAATCACTGCCCTAAATAATGCATTAATCCAATTTCCTGAGGTTATTATTTTTGCCTCACACGATCATCAGTTTGTTAATACTGTTGCCAATCGGATTATTGAGTTTACTCCTGGCGGAATTATTGATCGAATGACAACTTTTGATGAATATTTAGCAAACCCGGAAGTGAATAAGATGCGAGACAAACTCTATGCAGGACACTTTGAGTTAACGTTATAATAAAAAGCAGCTGCCGGCTATTTTTATTGATAGAGTTTTTCATAAGGAATCCCGGTCAATTGCTCACAAACGGCTTTTGTTTCAGAAGTAACCTCAGACCTCAATCCTCCATTTTTCAGTCTCGTGATTTCATCAATCATGACTTGGTGATTTTTGGGTTTGATTTTAAAGAAAAAAGCACAAAAAATGCCTAAACCAATCATGATCAATGGGCCAGACATAAAGAAAAATTTTAATCCTCTTAAGGTTGTTAAAGATTGTTCCTGGCCCTGTTGATAACCAATTAATTGCAAGATTACTCCGACAAAAGGCATAGCAATTACACCTTGAACTAATTTTCTAATCAATGTCATGGCACCAGAGTATACCCCAGCTCTTTTTTTAGTTGTAATAAGCTCATCAACATCTGTAACAGATGGCAGTATAGCCCAGGGAATCATAACACCAGCAGAAAGGCCTGCACCAATTAATATGCAGTTAAAGATTAACAAGAACGGACTACTGGAACTATTTAAAAAGAGTGATAGGATCATTCCGCATCCCCAAATTGTTAATCCCAAAATATAGGTAAAGCCTTTTCCTTTTCTGTTAGAAATATAAACATAAATAGTTAACATCAACACCTGAGTGAATAACATTGCTCCCATGGCAAGTGAAAATTTTTCTGGCATTTGCAAATAATAAGTTAAATAGTAAGCAAAGAGGGCCATTAAAATATCCATTGCACTGTAAGCACAAATATACATTCCAATATGAATTCGAAAGGATTTATTCTTTAAAATTGAAGTAAAATTTGTCACCACCTTTTTAAAGGAATGCCGGCCATTCGCTCTGATTTCAACCGGAAGTTCCCAGGTAGAAAAGAAGACAAATAGCCAGGGTAATGCATAAAGGAAACCAAAACCAATTGCCATCATCATATGGCCTTTGTGAGGATTATCAGAATAATGATGGATAATCATTTTAGGAATTGTGCCACCTAAAAGAGCTGAAATTTGTGAAAAAATCATACGGGCACCTGACAAACGGGTTCTGATTTTAAAATCATGAGTCAATTCAGCATTTAAAGCAGCATAGGGAACCATCATCATAGTAAATACCGTATTAAACAAGACATAAGCCAGGCTATAATAGATAAATAAAGTAATATTGTGTTGAAAATGTACAGGTAACCAGAGTAAAATAAAAGAAATTGGTATGGGAATGATCCCAATTAAGAAATAGATTCTTCGACGGCCAAAAGAACTTTTTGTATGATCAGATATATACCCCATCAATGGGTCTGAAAATGCATCCCATACCTTACCAATCGCAAAGACTAAACCAGCTAAGGCTGGTGGCAATCCAGCAACTTCTGTTAAGAAAAACATGTAAAGCATGCCAATCAGGATAAAGGATCCACCTCCATAGAGATCCCCAGAGCCATAGGCAATAATAGTAGGGATTGTCACTTTTTTTTCTTTCATATAGTCATCCTATTCAATTATAATTCCGTAAATCTGTGTCTTTCCGCTTCGCTTCTTTGTGGAGATACTCCACTGGGTGGAGTGTTATCTGTGATCTCTTTTCATTACCATCTAACTGTAAACTTTTATTAAAATTAGTTCTCATATGAACATTCTCAGTTAAAAAAAAAGATCAATAACAAAACAATAATTGTTATTGATCTTTTGAAAAATATTATTAATACAATTGAGTTAATAAACCAATTCCATAAATCGTAGCAGCTACAATAATAGATGAAATCAAAGTAATCACTGTACCTGCTTTAGCCATATCTGGTATGGAGAAATATCCAGCTGAATAGGGAATCACATTTGTCGGAGAGGACGTAACCAAAATAAATGCCAATGATGCGGTAATAGCAGCAGGCAAGGTTATGGCCAAAATGGGTAATCCAATAATTTGAGCTAATGAAATCATAATAGGAATAATTATGGTTCCGGTTACAGTATTACTGGATAAGGCGATCTTTAAAAATGAAATAATTAAAATAATCATTAAAATCTGCACAAAAGGGTGAAGTATATCGATTTTACCCATTAAAACCACAGCTATCCAATCAGCAGCTTTGGTAATTTGCAGCATTTTTCCCAAAGAGACCCCAGTAACCACTAATAAAATACCACTCCAGGATATATCTGCTTCAATTTCCCGCCAGGAAAGGGTTTTAAGACCTGGTAAGAAAAATAGAATTGTGGTTAAGAGAATAGGAATAGAGATATGTATATTCTTAAAGAATGAGTTAGGATCCTTAATGGTCTCTTTTAAAATAGATACGCTAATCCACATCACAGCAGTTAGCAGGAATAAGATAATAGTAACAATTTGTTCTTTATTCATAGGAGGTAAATCTTTAAACTCTTGTTTTAACTCATCTTTCCCTTTGGCTAATTTTTTTACTTCTGGAGGAAAGAAAAGCAATAATACACCCCAGGAAGGTAAAATCAGCAATAATGAAGCAGGAACTCCATACATCATCCAACCTAAAAAGGTCAACTCAATACCAGCACTGCTGAGATAATCGATGGCAATCGGATTTGGGCCACAACCTGCCGGTGTTCCAATTCCTCCAATGATTGGCCCCCAGGCACAGGCAATCATTAACGCCCGACCAAAATTAGACTTAAGGGGTTTTATTCCTTCTTCTTCCAGAATAGATTTTCCTAAAGGCATCAGCATAGCAGCAACTGCCATATCTGTAATCCACATGGACAACAAAGCTCCAACAACTAAAAAACCGAGGATAATCAGGCGAGTATCATTTCCTGTTTTTGACAAAAGAAACACAGATATTCTTTTACCGATCCCACTTTTACTGATAAAAGCGGAAAGGGTGAGAACACCAATAAAAAAAACTATAATTTTATTTCCAAAACCCTCTTTTACTATAGTACTATAAGGAGCAACCTGGAGAATAGTCATTAAAAACATTCCTAAAAGCCCGGTAATATGAAAAGGGATGGCTTCTGTGATCCAGAGTACCAGAGAAAACAGAATGACTGCCATAGCAATTTGTCCCTGTCTGGTCAAAACAATTTCCTGAGTTCCGCTGGCAGCTGAATCCAGGGTAATATGAGTAATCGATTGAGGTAAAGAAACTGCAACCAAAATAATCAAAACCACTACTGCCAGAATGAAATAACCAAAGTTTTTAGTAGTATTGTTCTTCATTAAGCTCATAAATTTTTATCCTAACTTGTTCTCTATTTTTTCATCACTTTTTTTAATAATTCACCAACCTGACTGGGTTTCTTTGCTACCAGTCCTCCCACTTTATTGAGGGCGGCAATTTTATCTTCAACCGATCCTTTTCCACCAGTTATAATAGCACCTGCATGACCCATTTTTTTACCTTCCGGAGCAGTTCGGCCACCCAAAAAAGCGACTAAAGGCTTAGTAAAAATTTTAGCTGCAATCGTTTCAGCCACCTCTTCTTCCATGGTCCCGCCTAATTCACCTATAATCACTACAGCATCAGTATCAGGATCTTTTTCATAATCTTCCAGCAGCTCAGCAAATCGGGTACCAGGTACCGTATCACCGCCAACACCAATTAGAGAAGAGACTCCAAACCCTGCTTGAACAACCATGGCAGTGACTTCATTGGTTAAAGAACCGGATCGGGTCATTACACCTATTCGGCCAGGTTTATAGACTCGCTCGATCCAATAGGGAAAAAATCCCATCATGGCCTTCCCAGGAGAAATCACACCAGAAGTATTCCCTCCAATTACCTTTGCACCACAGGATAAAGCTGCCTGTCTGATTTGAATACAGTCATGTAGTGGAATCCCTTCGGCAGTTGTCACTATTTTTTTAATCCCGCTATCTAATGCTTCAAAAACTGCATCTTTAGTAAAACGGGGAGGAACAAATACCATAGTTGCATCTACTGGATGCTTTTCTACAGCCCGGCGAATAGTATGAAAAACCGGAATCCCCTCTACTTGCTGCCCTGCCTTACCAGGAGTGACACCAGCAACAACTTGAGTTCCCATATCCTGCATGTGTTTGGTCCAATAGCTTCCCTCTTTACCTGTGATTCCTTGAACCAAAACTCTGGTATTTTGATCTATAAAAATACTCATTATTATCTCCTCTGCACTCTTTAACGCTTCTGAGTCAATTCAACAGCTTTTGCAACAGCAATTTCTGTATCAAAAATTGGTTCCAAACCTGCACCTTTTAGAATCCTGGTTGCCTCTTCTTCATTGGTTCCCCGAATACAGGTAACAATCGGACAGTCTGGTTTTAATTTCTCAATAGCCTCAACTATCCCTTCTGCCATTACATCGGCCCGGGCAATTGTTCCAAAGGTTACAATCAATATTACCTTTGCTTTATTTTTTAAACAGAGTTCCATTGCACGGACAGCTTTCCGGTAATTCGGCCCACCAAATTCCAGATAATTTGCTACAGATCCACCAGCATAATTGATCAAATCATAAACAGTAGTGGTCAAACCTGCACCAGCGCACATCAAACTAATATCCCCGTCAAACTGGAGATAAGGGATCCCTTCTAAAGCAGCTTCATATTCTGCATCGCTCTCAAAATACTCCCTGGTCCGTTCATATTGAGGATGTTTGGCTAACATATTGTCATCAATATTTAATTTTCCGTCTCCTGCAATCACTTTCCCATCTTTTGTAATAAATAAAGGATTAATTTCTGCCAACTCTGCATCATACTGAGTAAAAACCTGATAAAGCTGATAAATAATTTGAACCACCTGTTTGGTGATCTCAGGAGCCAGATTCATTTGATAAACAATATTACGGCTGTGATAGCCCATAATACCTAAGTTCATATCAATTTTTTCTTTGATTATTTTCTCCGGAGCTTCGACTGCCAGAGTCTCAATATCTACTCCCCCTTCAGAGCAGGCAATAACCATTGCTTTAGCTGATAAGGGATCAACCGTAATGGATAAGTAGATTTCTTTTTCAATATTAACAGCTTCTTCTATCAGTAATTTCTTTACCTGATGAGGAGAATCCAATAGTTCTTTCACTTTTTCTCTGGCTTCTTCCTCACTCTTAACAAACTGAATTAATCCTGCTTTTCCTCGTCCCCCTCTTAATACCTGTGACTTAATCACACAGGGCAAACCGATTTCCTTTAATGCGGAATCTAATAGATCTATTTTATCAATCAAGATTCCCCTGGGGGTAGGAATTCCCATTTCCCGAAAAGCTTCTTTTGCCTGATACTCAAATAATCTCATATTTATCTCCTGAAATACATCTTATTTGCCATATTTAGCCCAGAATTGCCCCCACATCTCCTCATCACGTGGTTTTTTAGGAGTTATTGGCTCTGACACCCAGGTAACATTAATAAAATGTTTATAGTGAATATTTTCTGTAGTAATATTGCCTCCCCAGGTTCCACAACCAAGAGTTACTGTTGAGGGCATAGCATTAAAAAAATTTCCTCCATTGGCTGGAGCCTGGGGCTGTCTTACCATAATCCGGCTGGACTTCATATTTTCTCCCAGGTATTCAATATATTCCCTTTTGGATGTAAAGATTCCGCAGGAATGGCCAGTACCAGCATAATCGGTCAACCGTTTTAAAATAGAATAACCTTCAGCAAAATCTTTATACTGAAAAATGGTTAATACTGGTGAGATCTTTTCTCCAGAAAATTTATCATCCTCAATAGTAGGGGCACCTTCCACTACCAGCATTCTGGTATTTTGAGGAACAGATAATCCTGCATCTTTAGCAATTTTTATTGCTGATTGGGCAATGATTGCTGGATTTAATCCAATCACGCCTTTTTTATTAGGAACCCAGAGCCAGTTTTTTAATTTAGCTTTTTCTTCTTCATTACAAATATAGGCTTTATTGGCTTCCAACTCTTTTCTTGCTGCAGCATAAATAGAGTGGTGAATAATAATAGAATTTTCAGAAGAACAGGAAGTTGCATTATCAAAACATTTACTCATAGTCACTTTGGCTATTGCATCAGGAACATCTGCATCTTCAGCAATGAGCTGAACTGAATTTCCTGGCCCTACACCATATGCAGGTGTACCACTGGAATAAGCAGCCTTTACCATTGCACTACCGCCAGTTGCCAAAACCAGATCTACCTGAGCCATCAACTCATTGGTCGCCTCAATACTAGGTTCACTAATAACCTGAACCAAATCGGCTGGAGCTCCAACTTTTTCCAGTCCCTTTCTTAAATACTCAACAGCTAAACTGGAACTTTTTACAGCCTTTGGATGGGGTGCAAAAATAACAGCATTTCTTCCTTTTAAAATTGGAATGGAGTTACTGGCCGGGGTAGCAGTCGGATTGGTCACCGGAGTTAAGGCTCCAACAACACCAACTGGTTTTGCATACTTACTTAAACCTTTTGTTTCATCCCGTTCAATACAACCCACAGTTTTTGCTTCCATGCACTCTTTAATAACACCCAGTACTTTAACTTTATGTTTTGTCAGCTTATCCTCAAATACCCCCATACCTGTCTCATCGACAGCTAATCTGGCTAGTTTTTCAATGTTTTCATCCTTATAGACTTCCCAGGCAGCGGATAAACAAACTTCATCAATTTGTTCCTGAGTATAATTTGCAACCTTTTCCTGGGCTGCTTTAGCTTTAGCTACTAAATCAGCAATCATGGTTTTTGTATCTGACATTGCTAATCCCCTTTTCAAATCTATTTTAATATTATTTAATAGTATATGTTCAACCAAATCTAAGCTACTTAAACTCATCTGATTTATTTAAAATTTTTGTTTTCAATCACCTTTACCTGTTCAAAAGCATTAGTTAGAAAATCTTTTTTAAATTCCATTTTTTGAGTAAATTCCATAGCTAACCACCCTTCCACAATTTCTGTTGCTACAAAAGGAGCAGTTACCCAACCACCTAAGGTAATCACATTGGCATTATTAATGATTTTTGATCTTTCACCAGCAAATTTAGAATCTACCACACAAGCATAAACCCCTTTAAATTTATTAGCCACAATAGCCATGCCCTGGCCAGTACCGCAGATTAAAATTCCTTTTTCCGCTTCTCCTTCCTGGATAGCTTCAGCTACTTTGGGAGCTTGCTCAAAATAGGGTTTGGGAGCAGCGGTAGATTCGATCCCAAAATCAATCACCTCAATATCTCCCCGCTCTTTTAAATACTTAACAATTTCTGTTTTTAATGGAAAACCAGATAAATCAGATGCAACTGCTATTTTAATTTTACTCATGTTCATCTCCTGTTATTCAATATTATTTATTTTTTTCAGAAAGAAAGTAATTAACTATAAAAATAACAAGGAATTTCCATCCCTTGTTATTTTATAAGTTCTTAATTTTTTTTAGCTAATACTTCTTTAGCTTGTTTATAAATATTATCAGCTGTTAAACCAAATCGTTCTTTTAAATAATCAACAGTCCCAACTTCACCAAACTCATCATTGATACCAACTCGTTTCATGATTACAGGATAGTTTTCAGCTAAACATTCAGCAACAGCTGAACCTAAACCATTATAGATCTGGTGATTTTCACAAGTGACAATTGCATTGGTTTTTTTAGCATATTTTAAAACCAAATCTTTATCTAATGGTTTTACAGTATGCATATCAATGACAGCTACTGATACTCCATCTTTGGTGAGTAAATCTGCTGCTCTTAATGACTCTTCCATCATAATAGCACCTAAAGCAATGATGGTTAAATCGTTTCCATCCCGAACAACTTTCCCTTTGCCTAATTCAAAAGTTTCATTTTCATCATAAACAACAAAGCCTTTTTTCTTTCGGTCTACTCTGAGATACACACATCCTTGATGATAAGCTGCTAGTTCTGTGAGTTTTTTTAAAGAATAAGGATCACAAGGTTCAATAATGGTTACACCAGGAATGTTGCGAATGATTCCAACATCCTCAAAAGGCATATGCGTACCGCCATTATAGGCAGCAGATACCCCTGGGTCAGTACCACAAAGTTTTACATTTAAGCCTGAATAATTAGCAGAGATAAAAAACTGATCATAAGTTCTCCGTCCTGAAAAACAGGCAAAGGAATTGGCAAAAGGGATTTTTCCAACTGCAGATAACCCGGAAGCTACACCAACCATGTTTGCTTCAGCCACCCCAACATCAAACATCCTTTCCGGATATTTTTCTTTAAAACTACCGGTTCCAGTTGCTTTCATTAAATCTGCTTCTAAAACCACAATTTTTTCATCTTTATCTGCTAACTCGACGAGAGTCTGGCTATATACTTTTCTATGTTCTAAATCTTTCATATCTTAACTCCTATTTACATATTTACAGTTCAATTAGAGGTTATTTTCAATTAGTTTCATCTAAACGACGAATGGCTTCTTGCGCTTTTTCATAATCAAAAGGCATATTGTGGCTGCCCAGATCATTTTCACAAAAGAAACAATCTTTACCTTTTATGGTATCCATGATAATCATGGAAGGCCGATAAGGCTCTGCTTTCGCACGTTCAATTGCATTACTTAATTCAGCAAAATTATGGCCATTTATCCTTTGTACAAACCAGCCAAAAGATAACCATTTGGAATTTAAGTCTTCGATGTTCATAATATCCTGCATATAACCATCAATTTCCATTTTATTGTAATCTGTAAAAGCAATTAAATTGGACATTTTAAATTGAGCTGCTGCTTGAGCTGCTTCCCAAACTTGTCCTTCATTAGACTCCCCATCCCCAATAATACAATAAACAGTATTATCATATTTACTCAGTCGATCGCCTAAGGCAATACCAATGGCAGCAGATAACCCTTGCCCTAAAGAGCCTGTAGACATATCAATACCTGGAGTTCTTCTCATATCACAATGACTGGGAAGATTGGTTCCTCCAACATTTAAAGTATGAAGCCATTCTTTAGGAAAATAACCTTTATCTGCTAAAACACTATAAAGAGCAGGACCAGCATGCCCTTTTGACAGTACCAGTTTGTCTCGATCCGGCTTTTTAGGATTTTTAGGTTCCACATTCATGTACTTATAATATAGAATGGTTAAGACATCTACGATAGACATAGCGCCTCCAATATGACCCACTCCCAGATAGCCAATGGCATCAATGGTTAGTTTTCTAATTTCTTTGGCTTTTGCTTCTAATTCTTTTTTTTGAGCATCATCCATAAAAGTTCTCCTTCATTTAATTATCCAAAAAAATATATAAAAGTAATTCGCTTTTTTATCATCTGACCTGATACTGTTTCCTGGCCAGATATCCCTAAAAAAGATATTACTTTATTTCTGAAATAAAATCTACCTTTTCTTGCAATTATTTTCTTTCTGAAAGAAAATAATTAAAAAGATTCAAAAAGGCAAATTTTTTACCCCTCTTTTTTTTGTTTCTCTCCAAATATAAAGATCAACAAAGGCTTATTCCGGTCATATTATTTAACCGCCGAAATAAAAGCAACTTTGTTTAAAAAACGAAATACCCGTTTTTTTGTCAGATTGTTTGCTTTTTATTACTGTTTAAATAATATTTGGTTATTAATCCAAAATTACCGAAATTCAGCCACTCATAATGTGTACTGATTTTTATTATAGATAAAGATATAGAAAAGAATAATATCAATTTGTTGATATCAGACAGCATTATACTGAATGAAAAAAATGTTGTCAAGTGTGAAGTTTTTGAAATTTAGAATTTTGTAAAAAAAATTAAAAAAATAAAAAAACTTAGCACTCTTTATTGAATCTGCTATAATTTATAGGATATAAAATTTATCAAGTTGATAAGAAGTTCGAATAATAACTAAAAAAGCGCATAATTTCCAGTTTTCTTTGACTTTTACTCTAATATATAAAAGGATATTATTTTGAAATAATAAATTATTATCTTCAGTGCCTTTTTCTGTAAATACCAAAGACTTTTTATCTGACTTTTTATGAGGAGCATTAAATGGGACAGTTTTACGATCAATTACCAGATAATATTAAAGTTCACATTTCAGAAATCATTAAAAATTCAAAACTTCCACCAGATGAAGATACCTTTGAAAAAATGTCAAAAAGCTGGCTGGAAAAAAAAGCTTTATTTGAAGAACAAACTGCTAATCTCAATATGATTTTAATTGACCACTTTGAGCAAAATGATCCAAGAGGTGCCTTATTACTCACAAATTCTGGGTCACTGATTAGCTTTGGTACTTTGGAGCAAAATACAAGGTGGGCAGAATACGCTAGTATTGCCTTTAGAAGGGATGTACCTTCGATTTCTAAACGGGATCAGGCAAAACTGGCCAGGGATATTAATCTTCAGCAGGCTATGGAGTTTATTGATGGCCCAATCAAGAGTAGTTCCCATATTTTAATGATTGCAGTTTGCCCCATTGAGATTTCCTTAGATGAACAGGAAAAAAGAATCCGGGAAGCAACTGTGTTCTTAACCAATGGATTTGTAAAGATCAACCGAACGATTATCAGTCCTAATGAGGATTATCCTGATCAATTTACCATGAAATCCATGATTGCCTATCTGGCTGCTAAAAATGATTTGACTCAAAAAAAGACAAAACAATTATTAGAAGATTATATCTATTTAATTGAAACTGGTATGCTTTTAGGCAGCCGTGTACCTATTGGACGATTAGGCAAAGCATTTTTAAAAGTAAAGCCTGCCCAAAAAGCCAGAGTAGGACGAAATCCAGCTACTGGAGAAGAGATCACCATTGCAGCTAAACCGGAAATGATGGTACCCAAAATTTCATTTGGTAAAGAAATGAAAGAAAAAGCTGAAATGATGAAAATACCGGAAGAAAAGTAATTTTTATTAGGATAAATGATGGGATTTTTTGATAATGAAAAAAACGTAAAAGAATACATCAAGATGGCAGAGGGTTATAGCGGAGAAGGATTAATTGAAATTTTAAAACAATATCTTTCTCCAGGATCCTCGGTCTTAGAACTTGGCATGGGACCTGGTAAAGACCTGGACATACTGAACCGGTTTTACCAGACAACAGGATCGGATCATTCAAAAATTTTTGTAGATTTATATTTACAAAATAATCCAGGAGCAAAAGTTCTTCTGCTGGATGCAGTTTCATTAAAAACAGCTTATCGCTTTGATGGAATCTATTCTAATAAAGTACTTATCCATTTAACTAAAGATCAGTTAGCAACATCTATCAAAAGACAAAAAGAAATCTTAAACAAAAACGGCATTATCTTTCATTCTTTTTGGAAAGGCAATACAAGAGAAGAATATGATGGTTTAATTTTTCAATACTATGAAGTAGATGAACTGAAAGCATTATTTAAATCACAATTTGATATTCTCCAAATTCAAACTTATCAGGAAATGGAAGCAGATGATTCCATTTATATTATAGCAAAAAATTAACACCTGGTTTTTTGTCTTTTTTTTCCTAAATACCCTTTATCAATCACTTTTTGGATATAGTCAGGAGCATAAGGTACTTTACAGGAAGTATTACCCATATTGACTGAAATTTTTCCCATTTCTTTAGCAATAGCCTGTGCTTGTTTTGTTAATTGAGGAATGTAAGAACCAACACAAATCACAAAATTATTCATTGTATAACGAACCCGGTTTTGTGCCTTCTCAATACCATTCTTAATTTGATCTAGTAATTCACTGACTTTAGCCAAATCAAGCTGATCATTCTCTTGAATACTGATATAACTACTGAGAGTAGCCCAACCAGCAGCAGCAATCATTTCTTCATCTGCTTGTATCCACTCTAAGCCAAGTTCCCAGCCAAATTTTGTCTCAGCTGCTACATCTGCAACAGTTACCTCACTCAGCATATACCAGTAAGCTTTTTTGACCCATTGATTTAATAACTCTTTAGACATTTTTGCCGGCTCGATCATTAAACCTGCCAGATACATAGCATCTGAGTTACCAGTATCATATAATTGTACTGCTGTTTCATAATCATTTTTATGTTTTTTTAATATTTTCTTTAAGTCAGCAATTTTAACTCCATATAAAGGTTCTTTTGCACCATGCCGAAAATAGGTTTTTCGTGTCTGTTCACTACCCATATTTTTTAACTGTTCCATAATCTCATCTACTATCATAAATCACTCCTTATAAGTTTTCATGACATTTAACAAAAACAATCTCGTAAATTTCTCTAGTTAAAAAATAATGAAAATCATAGTTATAATCAATAAAATGCCTAAAAAAACCGGGAATTTATTTAAGAATAAAAAAAAATTGTGATTTTTGTAAAATATTCTATTATAATATAAAGGGGAAAATAAACAACCATTTGTAAAAGAGGAAGATATGAAAATACTCATTGTTGATGATTCTCAAGTTATGAGAAATATTCACAAAAACAGTTTACTAAACCATAATGTACCTGAAGAAAGTATAATAGAAGCCAAAGATGGTGATTTTGCCATGATCAAGGCTAATCATGAAGATATTGACCTTTTCCTAGTTGACTGGAATATGCCGGGATTAAATGGCTTGGAATTTACCCAAAAACTACGTAAAATGGAGAAATATAAAGAGACACCAATTATTATGATTACTTCGGAAGCTGCTAAATATAATGTTGTTGAAGCAATCAAAGCAGGTGTAACCAATTATATTGTAAAACCTGTAAATGAAAAAAATCTTTGGGAAAAAATTGGAAAATTTATTACTTAAGGTGTTTAACTTCGCAAAGGCCCTTAATTTTTTCTATTCATTTTATTCAGAATAAAATAAATGAAAAAAATATTACTCTTTCAAATTCTTACTTTTATTACAGTCCTTTTTCTATTTGTTAGCGGAAGAATTGTTAAATTGGTTTTTATTGATCAAAATCAAATTTTAAGCACTGGAGTAAGTGCTGTTATTTTGGGGATTCCCATCGGTCTCATATTTTATCATTTAATCCCTCTAATATTTGCTGAAGGAAATTTGAGAACAAGAATACTCCTTATTCAGCTGAATATCATTATTCTACTGATTGACTCACTAGTATTTATATTAATTAAAAAAATTTTTACTTCCAATCATTTTCAGATATTTCAAGTAACTGGTCTGGTTATTTCAATCCTCTTATTTATTTTTCAAATTTTCAGGGATTTATTTTTTAATGAAGAACAAATAAAGCCGGATTCCTCTGTTCCACAACTACCTGTTCAGTATCAGCAATTAAAACCGGTTAAAACTTTATTACAAATTTTTTTTCGATTATTTCCCAATCCAGAACCAACCGGCATCTATCAAATTGGGAATCCCAATAAAATGTCACCCATTATTATAACAGGTAACTATGAACTTACCATTCGCAGGGTTATTAAAAATATTTCTGACATTGATTGTTGGTTATTAGTCTGTAATAGCCGGGGAGTAAATATCTGGTGTTCATCATTAGCCAATCATTTTACAACAGATGACATTATTGAAATGATAAACAGAATAAACTTAAACTCAATCTCTGAGCAAAAAAAAATTATTTTACCTCAACTTTGTGCCGGCAATATTTCAATCCAAAAAATAAAGTCAGAAACAGGGTTCCAATGCACTTTTGGCCCTTTATCTTCAAAAAACCTAAAAAACTATTTAAACAATACTTTACCCGAAGCTGGGCGTTTAGCAACCTTCCATACAGGTGAAAGAGTAGAAATGGCCCTGGCCTGCCCGATCATTATCAGCATCATTTTTTTCTTTATTTATAATTTTATCCATTTACCTGATCTAGTAATCATTATTCCTGTACTATATATACTCAGTGTTATTCAGGCAATTATTTTTCCCTATCGATTCATTAAAAATGTTTTCATCTGGTCACTTACATTTGGATTACTTGCTTTTATTCTTTCTTTTGTCTTTAATAGAATAGTGAATTTACCCTTAACAATGGGACTGAGTATTAGCTTGGGAATAACCTATATTATTAATGAATTTACAGGCTGGTCTCCTTTAGTAAAATATAGTTTTCTGCCGGTTAAAAAACCTAGTTTATCAATTAATCCTGCTCGCTGCACTGGATGCGGCCTTTGTATTCAAGTCTGTCCCAAAGGGGTATTTCACTTAAAAAACCATTTATCCCAAGCTGCAAAGCCTGATCAATGTATCCAATGCCATGCCTGTTTTACTCAATGCCCTACCCATGCCATACAACATAATCTGCAAAAAAATAAAGATTCTTTTTAGAAAAAGAATATACATTTAGCTTTTTTTTTAATATAATCCTTAAAAAAAGGATTGTTTATGCCTCCAACCATGGGATATACAAAAAAAATCAGACAAAAAAATCTTGAATTTAATATTACATGGTCTCCCTATATTTTGGCATCCAAAATGACAGTCTTACGAAAATTTACTGAATTAACAGGTATTTATGTTGTTTTTCAGCTCAACCAATATAAACGATTAAACCCTATTATGCTAGGCCTGGCCTGGTATACAGGTTTTCGCTCCACATTACTCAAATTATTTGACAGAAACAGTAATGAGCAAGTACCGGATAGTGTGATGGACCAGGTTGCAGATAAAAATGAAAAAACTTATATTAAATTTCTAGAAATTACCAATCTCCAGGATGCACAATGCATGCTTTATAAATTGAAAGAGCTCTATCCAGATGCTCATTTTGATCCTAATGGTATAAAAGGCCTCCCCTCTTTAAAAAGGATCAAAGTAAAAGATGTGAATACTAAAATTTATTTTAAAAAATAGAAATGATTAAGGACCATTATGTATATTATACCTGCTATCGACCTCATTAATGGCCAATGTGTCCGATTAATTGAAGGTGATTTTCAAAAAAAAAGTGTTTATCAACAATCTCCACTTGAACAGGCTAAGATTTTTGAAAAAATGGGAACAAAACGACTCCATATAGTTGATTTAGATGGAGCAAAGACCGGTCAATCAATCAATAGATCCATTATTAAAGATATCAAACAACAAACCAACCTAAAGATAGAAACCGGAGGCGGAATTCGTAGTGACCAGGATGTAGAAGAATTAATCTCTGCTGGTATTGATTATGTAATTTTAGGTACATTGCTGGTGGAAAATTTTGAGTTAACCATTAAACTAGCTAAAAAGTATCCTGGCCAGGTCATTGCTGGTATTGATGTTAAAAATAATGTTATTAAGGTTAAAGGCTGGCTAGAAGGGGAAGCTTTGGATCCTTTAGAATTTGGAAAAAAATGTTACCAAAATGGTATTTCTTCCGCAGTCTTTACTGATATCAGCAGAGATGGAAAATTGCAAGGCCCGAACCTGGACTCAACCCAAAAATTTGCTCAATGCGGTTTAAATATTATTCTCTCTGGGGGTGTTACAACCATAGATGATATTCATAAGGCCCAGGAGGTACTGGTTCATCAACTTGAAGGTGTGATTATCGGTAAAGCCTATTATGAAGGAAAAATTGACTTAGAAAAAACCCTACAAAATTTTTCTTAAAATTAAAATTAGTAATCTTATAAGGAATAGTGATGTTGAAAGTTCGAATCATCCCCTGCCTGGATGTAGATGCAGGCAGAGTAGTCAAGGGGATTAACTTTTTAAACTTAATAGATGCAGGTGATCCAGTTGAATGTGCTCAACGTTATTGTGAAGCAGGGGCAGATGAATTAGTATTTTTAGATATTACTGCCAGTTCAGACCAACGGACAACCATGATACAAACCATCCGGGAAGTAGGAAAAGTCACTTTTATCCCTTTTACAGTTGGTGGTGGAATCCGGACTGTCAATGATATGGAACAAATTCTTCAAGCAGGTTCAGATAAAGTTTCAATTAATACTGCAGCAGTTAAAAACCCTCAATTAATAGCTGAGGGAGCAAAAAATTTTGGAACCCAGTGTATTGTCGTTGCTGTGGATGCTAAACAGGTAGCTGGAAAAGACAAAGTTTTCATATATGGCGGCCGCAATGAAACAGATTTAGAAGTTATTGACTGGTGTAAACAATGTGAAGATCTGGGTGCCGGAGAAATATTACTTACTAGCTGGGATAGAGATGGTACTAAAAGCGGATTTGATTGTGAATTACTTAAAAAAGTATCCGATCATGTCAAAATTCCCGTTATTGCCTCAGGTGGCGGCGGAACAAAAGAGCATTTTGTGGATGCAGTTAAAAAAGGGGGTATTAAAGCTCTGCTGGCAGCCAGTATATTTCATTTTGGTGAAATAGAAATCATGGATTTAAAAAAACATATGGCAGAGCAAGGCATTCCGGTAAGATTAGATATATAAAAAAAGAGCTGAGTCAAAAATAAGCTTTAGTTTTCTCTTTCTTTGTATCCTGTGAGATAGTTTTATTAATGATAACCCAGCCTCTTTATAAATATCCCAAAAAACTTAAAGTCGTATCTGAATTCCCATTTTCTGTTGCTGATTGAGCGCATCGTAATCTGTTACAACTTGAATTTTTTGATTGGCTGCTAAATCTTTTTTCTCTCTCATTTTTAGTCTGGCAAATAACACCCACCCAACAATCATAAAAGGCACTCCAACTACTAAAAATGTAATACCAAAGGCCAGTAATACAAATTTTTGATCCAACCCATAGGCATAATTATACAAGACTCCGGCTGGTATTACAGCTCCAGCAATAGTTAATGGAAGCCCCAGCACAGTACAAACTGTCCCGGTAATTGCAAAACCTAAAAATAACATCTTCCTCATGCCTGAACTTACACCACCACTCCTCATGGGCACTGCTTTAGGAGCAGAGAATTGAAAATGAAAACCATTAAA
>JAKSBL010000015.1 GCA_022361115.1 Spirochaetota bacterium
GCAATTTGGAGGGTCTATGTTTGAAATTGTTACAAAAGAAAAAAAAAGATGTACTGTTAAAAAGATTACTCAAAATGCTAAAGGTGTAATATTTGAATACGAAAATGAAATGGTTTTTTTAGAACATGAAAAAATTGAATATATTAATGGAAATTTTCAATCAACCAATAGTAAAACGTACTTAAAAAAATCTTAAAAAGGGTAACAGTTTTTTAAATTCAAGGAAATGACATGCTGGAAGAATGGAAAGATCAATTATATCAATTTAGAAAAGAACTGCATCAATTTCCTGAATTATCTGGTTACGAAGAAAACACTGCAGAAAAAATACTCAACTTGCTGGATAGTATTCAGCCAGATCAAATTATAAAACCATTAGGGGGTCATGGACTTGCCGTAACTTTTAACAGTCAAAAGCCAGGACCAGTTATCATGTTCCGGTGCGACATGGATGCTGTTGCTGTTGATGAAAAAGCAGATCATCCTTATGCATCAATGATCCCTCATGTATCTCATACTTGTGGCCATGATGGCCATATGGCCATTCTCTGCGGCCTGGCATTTTTTTTAAAGAAAAACCCTCCTCCCAAAGGCAAAATTATTCTATTATTTCAACCTGAAGAAGAAACGGGTAAAGGTGCGGTCAATATCCTTAAAGATCCGCAATTTCAAACACTGAAACCAGACTATATTTTTGCTTTACATAATTTACCAGGATTTAAGAAAAATCAGATAGTGATTCATCCATCTATATTTGCCTGTGCTTCAAGAGGGATGAAAATAACTCTTACAGGTAAAGAAACCCATGCTGCCTATCCTGAAAACGGCAATAATCCTTCCCTGGTTGCAGCCTCAATAATTCAGTATTTCGATCAAATAAATCATGATCCGGTTTTTCACAAAAAAATATTAACCACTATTGTTTATGCAAAAATTGGCAAACCAGCATTTGGAACTTCAGCAGGATCAGCTGAAATGATGATCACTTTAAGATCTTTAAATGACTCTGACATGAAAAATCTGCTGCAAACATTGGAATCAAAAGTAGCAGAATTAGTTCAGAAGCAAAAATTAGAGTTTTCTATAAAATATGATGAAATTTTTCCGGCTACTAATAATGACAAAAATAGTGTTGATTTGGTGCTTAATGCTGCTAAAAAACAAAATTTAAGTATTCAGAAAATTGATAAACCCTTTGCCTGGTCAGAAGATTTTGGCCATTATACACAAAAAATTAAAGGTGCCATGTTTGGAATTGGAGCGGGAAAAGATGCTCCAGGTTTACACACAGCTGAATATGATTTTCCAGACGAAATTATCGTTACAGGGATTAAAATTTATTCGGAAATTATCAATCAGATTTTAGAAAAATAAATACAGGTGTAACTAATATTAGGATTATTTATTTTTAAGATCCCTAGCCAAAAAATTAAATATTATTTATTTAAAGATGAGAATAGCTGAGATTTTCCCAGCTATTCTATTATTTTTACCTTTGTTTTGCCTGATGAACAGCATCGAGTCTATCTTTTGCAGCCGGCACAGCTGTTAAAACATGATCTACTTTATTACAGGGGTAGTCATCACACACACCACAATTTTCTAATTCTTTTTCTTTATTGCATTTGACAATTTCACAGTTCCCACAATGGCTGAATTTTACCCCTTTGGATTTACAACCTGTACAATTAATGTCAGCAGCTGTAAAATTTACTCCAAATTCTTTTGACCAAAGTTTTGCTACTTTTTCTTTTTCCTCAATTTTTTCTGATATTGTTGCCTGGTAAGCTGGACATTCATCACATTGTAATCCACAATAAGCAAACAAAGATTCCATAAAATCTCTCCTTTTTTAAGATTTAAATATATTCACAATATCATACTATATGATTTTGACATCTATATGTCAGGTTTCATTATTTTTATAGACCAAATAACAAATTTTCATTAATTTTGTTTTAAAAAAAAAATTAATGAAAATTTGTTATTTTATAATCTACCCGATTTCGGGTATTTTTCTTGCTTTTTTAATATAATTATTCGATTATACATTTATGAAGAAGAAAATAATAACTCGGGACTTTTTCATTGATTATTTAAAACAATATTATTCATTGTCTGATCAACAAATTAACCATTTAATGGAAGATTTCCAGCAATTTTATCAACATAACTTGAATGACTTTATTCAATTACGGCATCAGGCCCTAAAACATGCTGGTTTAAAAAATGAAGAGATTTATCAAAAGATCTTAAGCGAAATAAAAGAGCAGCGCTTTTCTGTTTCCGATTTGTCACTCAGACAGATCAGAAGAATAATTTACGGATAAGGAGATTAAAAAATGTGTGGAATCGTAGGTTACATCGGCCAGGGAGATACAGTTAATATTTTGTTAGAGGGTTTAAAAAGATTAGAATACCGCGGTTATGATTCATCTGGTATCGGAATTCTTCAAAAGAATAAAATAAAAATATATAAAAAAGAAGGAAGAATTTCTAATTTACAAAGTTTTATTCCTAATAATCTGCAAACACATTGCGGAATAGCACATACTCGCTGGGCAACTCACGGCCAGGTGAATGATAGCAATGCACACCCCCACTTTTCTTATGATCAAAAAGTTGCTGTCATTCACAATGGAATTATTGATAATTACTTAGATTTGAAAAAGCAATTAGAATCAGAAGGCTATCCATTTCAAAGTGATACGGATACAGAAATCATAGCTTCATTGATATCAAAGTTTTTATCAGTAGAAAAAAATATAGAAAATGCCATTAATCAAGCCCTGCAAAAACTGGAAGGAACCTATGGTCTACTAATTTTGCTTACCGATTATCCTGATCTGATAATCGGTGCTCGAAGCGGAAGCCCGCTGGTTTTAGGGATCGGAGAGAATCAAATGTATATTGCCAGTGATCCAAATGCGTTAATCCGCTTTACCAATCAGGTTATTTATATAGCGGATGGAGAAACGATTTTTGTTAAACAAGACAGTTATACTACAACTAATATTCATAATCAGCTAGTAGAAAAACAAATCGAAAATATTGAATGGCAAGCAGAAGAAGCCGAATTAGGCGAATACTCGACTTATATGCTAAAAGAAATTTTTGAACAGCCAGAAGCCATTCGCAGAGCCTATGGTGAAGGCGGCCGTTTATTAGCTGAATTTGGCAATGCTAAATTAGGTGGATTAAACTTATCAACTAGAGAGTTATTAGATATTAAAAAGATCCATTTCTTCAGTATGGGTACTGGCTATTATTCTTCAATGATTGGGTGTTATTTAATGGAAACTTTAGCTAGAATTCCAGCTAC
>JAKSBL010000059.1 GCA_022361115.1 Spirochaetota bacterium
AATTTCCTGTAGATTAAATACAGCCCGATAGCAGGATAATCAATACCATTTTGTAAAACAAAGGCGGATCTAGCATGAATATTAGAAACTCCATCAATGACGGTACCCATCCAAGCTCTGCGCATTTATCCATCTGGTATTGCAGGCAGATGCTGGCTCTTCCTCAAAAGCTCCCTTTCATCTTTTTATTTGTTCAAGCCGGCAAGGGGAAGAGAATCTTACTTTTACTTTGATTAGTATATATTAATTCTATTCCTTAATCTCTAAAAAAAATCAAAATTAATAATGGGGTCAAAATTTCTGAATTTTTTAAAAATAAACTGAAACAGATAGAAGATTTTAAAAACATTGAGAGAATAAGGAGTTATTGAAGAGATCTATAATTTGTTAAACTTGGATGAATTTCAAAAAAAGTTGTGAAATTAAACCTTGACTTAATATTTAATACACCATAGTGGTGGGCGCCAGATCCCCCTCCCCAAAACAGGCCGGGAGGGGGGCGTAAAAAACAGTTTAAGGGTTGACGTCCAAATCGAATCATACTTTTTCCCCAATTGACATGGTGGAAAATTTGGAAACTTTACCACAATTTATATTATTCTTTCAATTAATAGAGCTTCACCATTTTTAAAATTGGTTAGGTTAAATGTTCTATCTAATTGTTGCGGTATATTTTCCATGGTTGGCGACTTTGCCGCCATGTTCCACATTCCATCAAAATTGAGAAATAAGCTTAAAGGGCATAATTCAATCGGCTTCCCTTCCATATTCGCAATAAAAAAAATCTGTTTTCTTTGATCCGGACTGGTTCGCCAGCCATAATAGATTGTGTTGCAGTTTATTATATCACCTTTGTCCCCCCAGTCACCTGTCTCTTTTGCACCATTGATAAAAAGTTTTCTGGCAAAATAATCTTTATGTACATCATTAGTTGGATTTTTGAGCAGCCATTTGTTTTTTTGTCTAAAAATTCGTAAAGAGAAGTTAAATTCCACTTGTTCCTGATTTAGGTTATCAATATATTTTGATATATTGGCTGCTTCAGTGGTATCTTTCATGAATAATTGTGCAAATCTTTTTAGTTGTTCAGAGGTAAGCTTTTCTTTTTCTTTCAATTCTGAAGGGGCTAGTTTGTTCAATATCTCATCATTTGCCCAAAAAGGAACATGATAACAAGAAGTATAATCCGCATTCTCAATTAATAAGGCTAATTCATGATCACTGATTGAATTTAAAAAATTAATTTTTGCTAATTGATTTGCATCTTGTTCATTTCTTTTATGATTATGAAAATCTGACATTTGTTTAAATTGCTGAAGATTTTTTAACAACATTTTTCGGGCAAATTTTACTCTCCGTTTTGATTCTTTTGGATCTTTTTTTATTAATTGTTCTAATTTCTTTTGATATTGCTGATCAGCTGCAGTTTGTGGTTGAGTGAGTCGATAAAAATCTAACTGTAAAGTTTCTGCATCTTTAAATCCTCCAGCGTCATCTGGATCATCAAATAAATAACGAACCATAAGTGCATCTGTTTTAACCAGTGAGTTAAGGGCAAAAAGCTGATCTAAAAAGCCTGGTTTTATATCTTTTTCTTCTGGCGGAGCGACTAACTGTCTGTAAGAATGAAAACCTGCCTTTTTTAATCCAGAGAATAAATCCGGACGCTGAAAGAGTTCTTTATCTACATACCAGGTAAAAAACCGGGAACCTTCCTCTGCAACTATCTTTACATCATAGGTATCATCAATATCTCTCAAAAACAGCCAGGGAGTATGAAAGAGGCAATTAATTAAGAAAAGGGGATGACCAGGTAAGAAGCCCAGCATTAAGGCAGACAGTCCATTATGATCTAATGCCTGATGAGCAGTCTCTTTCATGGTTTCACCGAGCTGATCATTATAATAATCAGCAAATGGATCACCTTTTTGATATTGAGAAGAAGGTTTCATTGCCGTCATTTTATAAAAATAACGGGCATTATCATGGTTGGATTGGCCTGTAATCCAGTTTTCTCCATATCGAAAAACTTCAACAAATCGATCCCATTTATTCATAAACCATTTGAATTTACCATGGACATTGTGAGCAAAAATAATTGGGCTCCATTGTTTCACCCGATCTCCATAAGGAAGGGTCCTTTCTATTGTATGATCAAGATACTTGGAATTATAAAGCCAGTTCAAATCATCTGGCCAGGGACGTCCATCTTCCATATTAATATCTAATCTTCTTTGTAATCCCTTTATAGTTTGGACAATATTGGCCATTTCATTTAAAAAGTCATCATCTTGAACTCTGAGACCAGTTTGTTCATCCATTTTTAAGATAAAGTCCTGAGCACCATCCACTCGCAGGCCATCATAACCATAATTGATTTTTCTGATTAATAATTCAAGGATGATTGCCTTTACTACTGGATTTCTAAAGTCTATGTCCCTGCCATACATATTCGGGCCTCTCAAGAATTTACTATGAGTATATTTAAGGTTGTCTCTGTCCGGACAATCCTGGTCAAAAGTTTCCAATAGTCGTGCACCTTGAAAGTCGCAATGGCCTAAAACAGAATCTAAGCAGATTTGTATTGGCTTACCCGGAAAATTATGCAGAGTTTCTATAAAGTCAAGAAATTCATCCGGTCTTAAAGTATCTAAAATGGATGGATTGATCGCAGCAGAACCTAGAATGGGAGTGTCATAGCCCCAGTTTGAAATATCAGGTTTTTTTAATTTTATCATACATTGATTATCCTTTTGATACTTGATATGAAAAAACTCACCTGAGTAATGGGAAATTCCTGCTCTTTCAGCTGGAGGAACTTCAGGGGTAAGTTCAATAGAATCAAAACCAATAAAATTAAGGTCCTCTGGACTTAAATTTTCATAAATATCAGGTTTTTCATCTTGCATGTTTTGCTGAATGTGTTTTCCAATTTTTTTAAATTTGGCTGTTAAAGATTGGATACTGCCTGCAGAGGTAGCAGTTTCTGGATGAATTTCCAAACAAATACCAACATCATTGGCTCGATAGGTTCCATCCGAAAAAATAGTTTGATAATAATTTTGAAAATAGCTCATGTCTTTTCTCATTAGCAGCATTCCAGGAATATCAAAGACTTCTGCTGGTGCATAAACACCAAAAGGTAATGAAGCGGCTAAAGGATCTCTGATATAAAAAGTTTGATTATCTTTTTTTAAAGTGACCCAGTAAAAGCATCCGCACTGTTGTTTTGAACCAATTATTATATTATCCACTACACCCATTGCATAGTCCTGAACTTGAGCTAACCGAATTTTATGATGCTGGAATTTTAACTCATATTGTTTATTTTTTTTTAAATCAGATAATTGAATAGGGTCAATTGGTGAAAATATTTCCAGCCTTATTTGATTGCTCTCTATATTTAAACTATCTGTGGAGAGATCAGGAATCCAAAACCCAAAACAAACTTGATTTTTTCCAGTTTTTTTTGCTCCTAAATAATGACTGGCAATGATTTTTGCTGATTGATATTCAGAATGGTTTTGTGTAATAGTCATGATCTCTTTTAATGTAACATCTGTTAGATTTTGATTTATTTTTGGTATACCTTTTAACATCAGAAAATCCTCCTGGTGATCTTTTATTTAAAATAAAAGTTACTTTCGTAAAAAAAAGCTTGAATTATGAATAGCTTTATGCTAGATTTAATTTATGCAATCAATTGCATTAATCATATATCATTTGTCAAGCTATATGTCAATGCTTTTTCAAAGGCAGGAAATTTAAGGTGGAGTAAAAATGGCAGTTACTATTCATGATATAGCACGAATTGCAGGTGTAAACAGTTCAACTGTATCACGCAGCTTAAATGACAGCCCCTTGATTTCAGAAAAAACCAAAAACAGAATTAAAGAGATTGCCAAAGATCATAATTTTCAGTTTAATTCCAATGCTCAAAGATTAAGAAAAAACAAAACTGATAAAATTGGGATTATATTGCCTTACAAATTTTATCAAAAACGGACTACACAGTTTTTTGATATTGTCCAAAAATATTTCTTTGAAAAAGTACATCAAATTGGGTATTCTGCAATAATTGAATCAATAAGAATTGAAGAGAAATCTGCCCGGCTAAATCAAATATTTAGTTTAGCAAATAGTAAAGAATTAGATGCCTTAATAATTGCCGACTATTATATTACTGCTGAAGAAGTTGAAATACTAAAAAAATCTCAAATTCCTCATGTTTTTCTTTATTATCAACCAAAAGTTGCTGATCAACTGGATAATTACTTTCAATGTAATAATTTTCTCGGAGGATATTTAGCCACTGAGTATCTCATAAAAAATGGTCATAAAAAAATAATTACAATAACGATAAATGATTATAAATATGAATTTGAACAAAGAACTGCAGGTTATAAAAAAGCTTTAAATGATTATGGTCTTTCGATTAATGAGGATTTTATTTTTAAAATAGATATAACCTTTGATAGCGGAAAGAAATTTGTAACAGAACATTTAAAACTTTTTCAGAGTATTGATGCGCTGTTTGTTCAAACAGATACCCCTTTATTAGGAATGGTTCAGGAATTAGAAAGAAATTCTATTGTTATTCCAAGAGACTTATCAGCAGTAGGGTATGATAATCAAGAAATCAATCAACTTTTCCCTTTGAGAATTTCATCAGTTGACCAGAAAATTGAATTACTGCTGCATAATGCTATTCAGTATTTACTGACAAAAATTAATAAGACTGAAATTTTTATTGATAAAATTATCAAACCCGAACTGGCTGTTTATGATTCAGTAAGACAACGCATCTAATTTTTTTTCTACAGTTATGCAATCAATTGCATAATTTCTAATTTGTAATCACTTAGTGATTAAATAAATTTTATTATTAAAGGAGTTATTGATGAGAAACATCAATCAAGTTTTAGGAATAATCTTTTGCTTATTAATTTTACTTTTTAGTAGTTGTAAAAAAGAATCAGCAGATAAAGGAAAAGAAACAAAAGAAATATCCGTTTTAGGAACTTTAGTTGCAGATGATGAAGTAAATGGTTTACAAAAGTGTTTTTCCATATTTGAAAAAAGAACAGGGATTAAAGTAAAATATGATGGAACAAGAGAATTTGAAAATTTGATTTTTGTCCGTTCAGAATCGGGTAATCCACCAGATATTGCCATATTTCCTCAGCCAGGCAGTATCATAAAGTTAGCTCGCCAGGGAAAATTGGTACCGATGAACAAAAAAACAGTTGATAATATTAAGCAAAACTACTCACAAGGGTGGATTGATTTAATGTCAGTTGATGGAACAATATATGGTGTTGCACATCGGGTTAATATTAAAAGTGTCGTTTACTATCCAAAAAAAGCCTGGGAACAAGCTGGCTGGGAAATTCCAAAAACCTGGGATGAATTAACCAAATTATGTGATGAAATGGTTAGTAAAGGTCATACCCCCTGGTCTGTCGGAATTGAATCAGGAGTTGCCACTGGGTGGGCAGCAACAGACTGGATAGAAGATATCATGTTAAGAACCGTTGGTCCAAAAGTATATGATCAATGGGTCAACCATGAAATCCCTTTTAATCATCCTGCGGTATTAAAAAGTGCACAAATCATGAGTCATATGTGGTTTAGTGATGGTTATGTTTATGGTGGGAGAAAAATGATTCCAACTACCAATTTTGGAGATGCACCAGTCGTTATGTTTGATGATCCACCGAAAGCCTGGATGCATAGACAAGGTAGTTTTATTTTAAATTTTTTTCCTGAAGAAATAAAAGAAAACTTAGATGGAGAAGTTGGAGTTTTTGCTTTACCATCAATTGATCCCCAGTGGGGTACACCAGTACTGGGTGGCGGAGAAGTGCATGTTGCCTTTAATGACCGGCCAGAAATACATGAACTATTATATTTTCTCTCAACAGGAGAAGCAGGGGAACCCTGGGCTAAGCAAGGCGGGGCTTTATTTGCTCATCAGGATCAAAACATTAATGCTTATGCTACTGATCTTGATCAGGAATTAGCCAAAATATTAGTAAATGCTAAAGTTTTTCGGTTTGATGGTTCTGATTTAATGCCTTCTGAAGTTGGTGCTGGAAGTTTTTGGAAAGAAATGACTTCTTATATTGCTGGATCCAAAGATCTGGAGGAGGCTCTGGCAGATATAGAAAAATCCTGGCCAAAATAAACAGTAATATGTAAACAGGTTTTAATCTTATTAGCTTGTTTTATTTCATGTTTTGTCCTCCTTTCTCAGTGAAATCCCTTTAACAGGGATTTCACTTTTATGCTTTTACTAAATAAAACTATCATAAATTTTAAGTTGACCAAGTATTGTCATATTATCGTACTGATTTCCCTTATTCAAAATGAAATTTTATCCTCTGATTGATCTTATTTCAGATACTTTGCTTCCAGTCGGGCAAGAACTCCATTTTTCTTTATTTCAGCAATGAAAGCATTCATTTTTTCAACTATATCCGTCCGTTCTTTATTAATCTGCATCATCAATTCAAATTCAAATAATCCATTTTCAGAAAAAACAAAGTCAGATGGATTAAAGCCTTCATCTTTACAGGATTGTGGAAATCCATGACGATTTCCAATAATTGCCTCAACACGGCCTAATTTTAACATTCTTAATAAACGACGCAGATCTTTTGTTGCTTCAGGTTTTATTTTTCCTTCTTTAATTAAATCATCTAGAGGATAACCAGGATAATTATAACTATTGCCATGAATAATACCTAATTTTATATTTAAAAGATCATCTAATCCGCTAAATTTGACGGTTTTTCCTTTTTTCATAATTAAATAATCACCGGTTTTCCAGATAGGAGAACTATATAAAAAATTATCCTTTCTCTCTGGTGAATTAAACATTGGGTTATTAAGGGAAAATATCTGAGCCCTTCCCGTATCCATCCATCCATCCATTCTCATTCGAGGTAAAGAAGCAAAAGTAAACTGATATTCAGGATGTTTTTTTTCAAATTCCTTTAAAAAATCAATAAATAATCCAGAGAGTTTAGCATCTTCCGAATTACCAGCAGAGTAAAACGGAGGATATCCTCCATCTCCAAATACTACAACTATCTTTTCCTGTGCTACTAATCCGGGTATAATTACTAATAATATGAGGGATACTAATAATATACGCTTTACCATAAAACCTCCAAGATAAAAACTATGTTATAAAATAATTATAATTGATATTTGATCATCCAAACTAAAATTCATTAACTTTTTAAAGTTAATGACTCATGCTGTTTTAATGTTGCTAGCATGAATATTATTTATTTCTTTAAAATTTGATAAAGCTTAAAACAATAATCTGTATTTAAAGAGGGAGAAATATTTCAGGTTTACACCCCTTAGGCAGGAGATTTTAAATCTTTTTGTTTTGACAATAACAGAGTTTTCATTTAGTATTAAATTTCCTGTAGATTAAATACAGCCCGATAGCAGGATGATTTATAACATTTTGTAAAACAAAGGCAGATATAGCATGAACATTAGAAACTCCATCAATGACGGTACCCATCCAAGCTCTGCGCATTTATCCATCTGGTATTGCAGACAGATGCTGGCTGATTTTCATGAAGTGGATGAACAGGCAGAAGGTTTAAGTCTTGATCAAATCAGGAAAGGTGAAAAGGATTTCCATGATTTTATCTGCCGGATGTATGATGAGATGTACAGGGTGCCGGGGAGCTTCCAAATTCCGGTTGGACCCTATGATGAATATATGAAAAAGGCAGGAACAAATAAAGTTGCTGAGAAGGCACATTTTACCGATGCAAAGGAGAGTAAGCTGCGAAATGAATTCCAGCAGGCCATTCAATATTATGCAAAATTTCTTTATGAAATTGGAATTCGTGGAGAATCCATTTCTCCGGGAAACTATATGTTAAATATTACCAGTTCTTCTTATGCAGAAGCAAAAAAGGCTTCCCGGCTATCATATGTCAAAAGCAATCCGGAAGATAAACAGGAAGCCTGGGAAATTTTGGGAATACAAATTAGAGAAGAAAATTCTCTGGTTAAGCTAAGTAATACCAAAAATCCTTATATGTTCATTGGACTCTGGCTGCTGTGTCATGCACCGGAAAGTGCTTACAAATATATGAACTATCTGCGAGTGGATTTTAAGGGCTGTCACCGGGCCATACCGGGGATAGAAGATATTAAGGAAACTATACTGCCGGAGCATGGCATAATAATAGACAGATTTGAGGAAGTCATGGTGAAGCTTCGGATCAAAAGAAAAATTCAGAGGTTGAGAAATATCACCTCTGGTTTCCAATGGAAGGTAGAATATATCTATAAAGGAAAAAATATATTTGGTTTTTATGCTGAACCAAAATATTTGATGTTATGTATTTATTTCAATAAAGTGGAAAACATCAATGAGTTGTGCAGGAAAATATTGGAGATGGATGAAGAACTTTTTCAGTGGTTCCAGGCAAAGATCCCTGAGAGGTTATGTAAATGCCGCAGTAACCGGTGGGCTGCCTTTGGAGAGAACCGCAGACGTATCTGTGGATTATCCTGCAGAGCAGAAGTAGTAAATCCTAGTACATCGGATGTAACAGACAGTATAAAGATAATGAAACTATTCCGTGGATTATAGGATTTTAACATTTTTCCCCTCTTTTTTCCTCCCCCTTGTCAGTTAGGAGCTGTAAAAAATCGCCGATAGGCGGTGTTTAGCAATTATTCAAAATGTAAACAAGTAAAGCATCATATTTTTTCATATTGGTTAAGTATTTCTTCTAAGTTATTAATCTGCTCAGTCATTTTATTCCTTATTTAATATTTTATTATATATTA
>JAKSBL010000493.1 GCA_022361115.1 Spirochaetota bacterium
AAAAAAAAATTTTTATCCTGTTTTCCTTTATTATAAAAACATGATTCAAGTCCGTAAGGAACACCCACTTTTAAGGATCAATTCTCAGGAAGTACTGAATAATCAAGTACAGTTTGTCAATAACCTATTTCCAATTGAAAAAAGCCGGGGAATTGCCTATACTATAGATAATCATCATCAATATAATGATCACAAGAAATTATTAATTCTTATCAACCCATATGACGATGACATTACTATACATCTTCATGAACAACACTGGAAAGTAAAAGTCTGGGGTGATCATTTTCATTTCAGTAATTACCCTGATATTTGGGGAGAAAATCACTTACCAGCCAATAGTGGTTTTATATTGTTTCAATCCTAAGGGAGTTACCATGATTCAAAATATCCAGTATAATGGTTATACCTGGTACAACATTGTTGATTTAACCAAAGACGACCTGGATTTCTTATATAAAAAATATAAATTTCATTCCCTTGATTTAGAAGATTGTATGTCCAAAGTTCAGCGGCCAAAAATTGAAGAATATGATGATTATAAATTTTATGTTCTCCATTTTCCAACCATCCCCAGAAAGGGTTTAAGACTGCGGATGGAAGAAGTAGATATTTTCTGGGGCCGGGATTACATTGTCACTATCCATAATAACCACATTTCCAAATTGACAGACTTTTACAATATGATCGAATCAAATGAAGAGATCCGTAAAAAGTATTTCTCAAAAGGCCCGGATTATTTACTTTACCGAATCATTCGTGAATTGGTGAATGAGATTTTTCCTTTAATGACCCGTTTTAGCCATGAAATTGACTGGATTGATTCCTCATTTGAAACCATGAAACCTTCTAAGGTAATTGAACGGATTTCTGCTCTTCGTCGTAATTTGATTTTTATCCAGACATCTTTGAAACCCCAAAAAAGTATTTTTAGTTATTTTGAAAATGCCCTGAAAGATCAGGAAGAAAAAGAGATGGATATATATTGGGGTGATATTGGTGACTATATCGGAAAAATCCTTGATATGGCAGAGGACTACCAGGAATTACTGGAAGGTCTTTATTCCTCTATTGATACCTTATTAACTTTTCGTATGAATAATATTATGAAAACCTTGACCATTTTTTCTGTCATCATGCTTCCCCTAACTTTCATTACCAGTATGTATGGAATGAATATTCAACTCCCCTTCATGCAATCCCCCCATGCTTTTGGAGTTATCTCTGGTGTTATGGGATCAATCACTCTGTTGATGATAATCTTCTTTAAATTTGGCCGCTTTTAATTTTAAAACACTAAACTGACTATTAGAATGTTTTATTCTTCTGTATTCATCTTTTTTTCTGTAATTTTCTTTTCTCATTGAAAAATTTTTTTAATCATGATATAAATATGAAACAAACTTAAATATAAGTTAATTCCACACAAGGCCTGTATTATGAAATACTTTTCTACCCATAAAAAATCATCATCTGTAAATTACAAAGATGCATTAATTAGAGGATTAGCACCTGACAGAGGACTCTATTTGCCAGAAGAAATCTTACCTTATCCTCAAGATTTAATGCAATCTGATACTTACTGGCAAATGGCAGACAAGCTTGCCCAGAACTTATTAAATGACGAAATAGAAAGCGAAGCATTAAGTAAAATAATCCAGGATGCTTTTAATTTTGCTGTTCCAGTTAAAAAAATCCATGACTTCAATTATGTTTTAGAACTTTATCATGGTCCAACAGCAGCTTTTAAAGATTTTGGTGCCAGATTTATGGCCCGCTGTATGAGTTATTTCTTGGAACAGGAAAGTATGAAAGTGACTATATTAGTGGCAACTTCTGGTGATACCGGTTCAGCTGTTGCTAAGGGTTTTTATCAGGTTCCGAATATTGATGTGGTGATCCTTTATCCTAAAAACAAGGTTTCTCCTTTACAGGAAAAACAACTAACGACTTTGGGACATAATATCACAGCTCTAGAAATTAATGGTACCTTTGATGATTGTCAGCATATGGTAAAAGAAGCTTTTATGGATCAAAAGCTGAATGACCAGATACAACTGTCTTCAGCAAATTCAATTAATATTGGACGATTACTGCCTCAGTCATTTTATTATTTCTGGGCTTATCAACAGATTATGCCAAATCAATCAATGGTTTTCTGTACTCCTTCAGGAAATTTCGGAAATCTCACCGGCGGAATTCTGGCTAAAAGAATGGGTTTAAACATAAAACAATTCATTGCCGCTACTAATGTGAATGATGTAGTCCCTGAGTATTTAACTACAGGCCAGTATCGACCTCGCCCTTCTATTGCAACTTTTTCCAATGCCATGGATGTAGGAAATCCTTCTAATTTTGACCGGATGCTGGCAATTTATGGTAGTCATGATGAGATGAATCAGGATATTTTAGGTTATAAAGTAACAGATAGCCAGACATTAGCAATCATTTCTTCAGTTTATCAGAATTATAACTATCTATTAGATCCGCACGGTGCTGTGGGATACAAAGCCTTGAGTGATTATCGCAAGGAAAGGGGTGATGAGGAAACCCCTATCGTTTTATTAGAAACTGCTCATCCGGCTAAATTTGGAGAAGTTATAGAGAAAGCTACAGGCGTATTACCAGAAATACCAGAGGTTCTCAAAGAGGCTTTAACAAAGGAGAAGGTCTCTATTGAAATCAATGCTAAATATGAGGATTTAAAAAATTATTTACTCAATCGATAAAGGGTAAGCTTATTTCAGCAGGCTATTACCTTGAGAATCAATAGCAACGATTACTGGAAATCCTTCAACTTCCAGCCTGCTGACGGCTTCTGTTTTTAATTCTGGGAAAAGGACAATTTCCCGTTTTTTAATACAATTTGCAAGATAAGCGGCTGCACCGCCAATGGTAATTAAGTAGGGAGATTGATATTTTTTAACCAGATCTATAACCTCTTCAGCACGATTGCCTTTGCCAATAGTAGCTGCCACACCAAGTTTAAGGCTCATTTCAAGAAACCGGTCCATTCGATAACTGGAAGTTGGGCCACAACTGCCAATGGGATTCCCTTCCCGGGCAGGAGTAGGTCCCATATAATAAATCATTTTATCTTCAAATGAAATAGGCAAAGGCTGATTATCCTGAATCATTTCCTGAATTTTTTTATGAGCTGCATCCCTGGCACTATACAGAGTGCCAGATAATGAAAAAGAATCACCGATTTTGGCTTTTTTAATTCTTTCCAGATCGTGTTTATTATTGATATCAATTTTCATGAGTTTCCTTCTTACAATATCATACAGCTATGTCTGCAGGAGTGGCAGCAATAATTAAAGGCTACAGGCAGGCCGGCTATATGGGTGGCATAATTTAATATCCTCACCCCCAGAACTGTGGTATTACCGGAAATTCCCATAGGCCCCACTTTACTCTGGTTAATCCTTTGACAGATTCTTTCTTCTAATTCTGCATAAAATGGATCTGGATGATGCTGGTCTAAAGGAACTAGTAATGCCTTTTTAGCCATCAGTGCAGCATATTCAAAAGTACCACCAATACCCACTCCGATAATCCCTGGAGGACAGCCTTTTCCTCCAGCCTGAATGACCTGGCTGGCTACAAAATCAATTACATCTTCTTCTGTACTGGAGGGTAACATCATTTTTATTTGAGAAAGGTTTTCTGCACCAAATCCCTTAGGCATAACTGTAATTTTTACTTGCTCACCTGGGACAATATTTGTGTGAATGACTGGAGGTAAATTGGTTTGAGTATTTTCCCGCTTAAAAGGGTCCTTCACTACTGATTTTCTCAAATAACCTAAGTCATAAGCTTTTTGTACCCCTTTGCAAACCGCATCATAGTAATAACCGCCAGTAAAATGGACATCTTGCCCAATATCCAAAAATACAACTGCCATGCCAGTATCCTGACAAAGGGGATAATCTCCTTGATCAGAGATATGGAAATTTTTTATTATAACTTCTAATACATTTTTAGCTAATTCCTGGTCTTCCTTTTCATAAGCTTCTGAGAGAGCTTGTTTTATATCAGCAGGTAAATAATATGCTGCTTCAATAAATAATTTTTCAACTGTTTTAGTTAAACGGGCAACTTCAATGGTTCGCAATCTTTACTCCAATCCCATCACTTTATCAATTCTTCTCTGATGGCGTTCGTCTTCAGAAAATGGGGTTTCTAAAAAAGCTTTTACCACACTTTTGGCAACTTCAGGCCCTACTGTCCTGCCGCCAAGAGCCAATACATTCGAATTATTGTGTAACCTTGTCATTCGAGCAGAATATTCTTCTGAACAAAGGGCACAGCGAATCCCTTTTATTTTATTAGCACTAATGGAAATACCAATTCCGGTTCCACAAATTAAGATCCCTAAACCTTTATGATTGAGTACCTTATCAGCAACTAACACAGCAACATCAGGATAATCAATAGATTTTTTATCAAAACATCCTACATCTTCCACTGCTTGTTTTAAATCATTCTTAATATAATCCAGTATTTCCTGTTTTAAATCAAAACCTCCATGATCACTGCCAATATAAATCATCTCTCACCTCTTGTTTTTCATTAAAAAAATCTCAACAAAACGATCAAACTAACAGATCCTTGTTTCTTTCTGATACATACCCCTAACTTTTAGTAGATAATGTAAAACAGATTTTCTGAGATTTTTTTGATTCCTGTTTTTCTATATATTTATGACTTAAATATATTTATTTTTCCATTCAATGTCAACCGAAAAGGAGTTCATTTTTTTAAAGGATTAATGGGTAATGAAAAATCCCAGCTTATCAGGAGGATGGTGTTACCTTGAGAGGAATGGTTATTCACATTACACGTGACCTGTGCTATCTTAGCGGAAAAAAATAAAAACCCTGACGGTGTAATAATTGTCTAAATTCTTCCATCCAATCAGGGTAATTATCGTCTTATTGCTCAGCTAATTTAATGGATACCCCATTTACGTACCAGATCATTGTATTTCCATTGTTTTTTGTATATGCTTTGGCATCAAAATCAGTGCCTCCTGAGTTAATATCAAAAGAACAAGATAGCCTGGCACCTGACAATGTATAGGTTCCATAATCAAGGTCGACATCATACAGATTAAGCGGTTCTTCTAAATCAGATTCAAATTCTGAACGGTAAAAGGTATCATCAGATTTAAACATGTAATAATAAGCGCCATCTGAAATCTCAATATTAGCTATATGTGTCACATGCCATTTACCCACAATTCCACTCTCTGTTTGAACAGAACAATTTGATAAAAGCAATAATGCAAGAAATAATAATAAGAGTAATCCTTTATTTAGCCTGATATTCATTTTCATCATACAAAACTCCTTCAAAAGTAAATATTTTATTATGATAAGCAAATTGAATACCAGAAATGAACCATTATAATATCAGAATAGTTAGTAAAATATTTTGAAATTTTTAATAAATAGTAATATAATAACAAAAAAACTGGATTATTGTTAATAATCAAATAATATCATTCTAATCCAAATGAAATATAAAATTATTACTTGGATGTTTCGCAAATTGCGATTCTTTTCTGAACTTGAGAAAAAAAATATCTATTTGTTGATCGTAATTATTTCTCCATCTTGAGGAATCAGTAATTGTTCCAGCAGTATTTTTTGACTTATCCTCTTGATTCCTTTTTCTAATTGAGAAAGAGAGATCCTCCATAATCATTAATCTGATAAAGCAGAATCATTTTCTTTGTAACAAATGATGAACCATTTCTATCGGGCAGGTACATTCATTTCTTATTTTTATTACAGATCCATTTTTTTAATGTATTTAAACCAAAAATATTTGTAATTTCAATTTAATCTAAATTTTATTTTCCATATATTTATTACTGCTTCAAAAAAAATCTTTTTTGACATTTTCGATTTTCCTCTGATACGATCTTCAAATATTATTGGATACTCCAGCATTTTAAAACCATTTTTTTGAGCTCGATATTTAAGTTCAACTTGAAAAGAATAACCACATGATATAATTTCATCAAATTTTATTGTACCAACTACCTTTTTTTTCCATACATTAAATCCACCAGTAAAATCTCTGACGTGAATTCCGAGAATTATTCTTGAATATAATGATCCTCCAAATGAGACCAATTTTCTTAAAATTCCCCAGCCTTTTATCCCTCCATTTTTAACATATCTTGAACCAATAACAACATCATGAGAATTCATTTCTGTAAGCATATCGGGAAGATATTTTGGATGATGAGAAAAATCAGCATCCATTTGAATAAATGCAGTATAATTTTTTTCCATTCCCCATTTAAAACCGCTGATATAAGCGGATGCGAGTCCTAATTTTCCCTCTCTTTCTAATATAAATAGTTTATTTTCGTAATTGTTTTTTATTAAGTTTTTAACAATTTGGGCAGTATTATCAGGCGACTTATCATCAACAACAAGAATATCTATATCAAAATCACGTGCATGAATAAACACTTCTTTTATGATGTCGTTAATATTTGTACTTTCATTGTATGTCGGAATGATCACTAAGTATTTCTGCATATATACTTTTCCCATACAATTTTAATATTGTTTTACATATAATACATGATTTCAATTTAAAAAGATATTTTTTTTTAATTTCTTTAAAATATAGCTGTTAATTTCAATAATTAATATGATCTGGTAAATAACTAATTTCTTACACTTGACTTTTCATACCAAAAATAGTACTCAAGTTATATGAAGAAATTACTCACTTTTCTGTCTGATTTTTTTAAAGAAAAATATAAACAGTTTACTGTAATACTTCTTACATCCTTGCTCATCCTTTGGGGTGTTCAATTCTTTTATCAGTTAAGAAATAGTTTGCTTTCACTTCCTATCAAAATCAGTGTAGATATTGTTTCAGATAAAAATCAATCTATTGTTTATGGACTTGCTCAAGATAATAATACTATTGAAATACCGCAATCTACTGCTGGCTTATTTTTATTACAAGATATATATATTAGTGAATTAATTATTGGCTTTACCAATGATCAATATCACTTATTAAAAGCTGTAGAAATAGATCTCCGCAATGAAAAAAAGATTTTTCTTAGGAATCAGTTTTTGAACCAATGGAAAGAATACAAAAATAAGGATCTTAGAAAAAAACACCCCCACTATACATTTTATCAATCTAATGAGACTTTAAATTCTTATAAAATTGGAACGATTAGCAAAAAGCTAAACATTATTAATTGGCCAGGTATCCTACAGGCAATTCTAAAATCTTTTTCAATTTTTCCATTCATTTTAAGTTTGCTGCTTTCATTATTTCTTTCAGTAACAAACATTTTTAGTGATTATAAAAAAGGAGTGATCACTTTTTTACTGTTTTTACTCCTCTTTTCACTTTGTTTTTATATCTGTTTAAAATACACAACAATTGAAAAGATGGATAAAGAAGATATCTACTGGGTATATTATGAAGGAAAAAATCTTTTAGATGGTATAAATCCCTACGAAAAAATATTATTGGGAAACATGAGAGAAAACAATAAATACGCAACCTATTTTCCCCCTATATATTTACTTTCAATGTTAACACAAAAAATTGGATATTCAGATTTTGATAATTTTGTTCTTTTTTGGCGTAAAATTGTTTTAATATTTCATCTAGCTTTAGGGCTTTTATTATTTCATACTATATATAAAGATAATAATTATTTGTTTGCTATTTTTACTTTTTGTTTCTATTGCTTAAATCGCTGGTCCTTGCTAGTCATTCAAATAACTCATTTTGATTTTATTGCTTTATTTTTATTTATTTTATCATTGTTATTTTTACAAAAGAAAATGAAAAATTTTGCCTTACTAGCATTTGGTTTATCCATTGCAGTAAAACACATGGCAGTATATGTTGGACCGATTTTTTTAATCTGGGTTTGGCATGATAGCCAAGATAAGAAGCTAAAAAACACAATTATTGCCAGCAGCATTATTGCGGCTCCAGTTTTTTTTACTTCTTTACCATTTATGCTTTGGAGTTTATTGGGTTATATTAAATCAATTCTATTCTCTTTAACTAGAAATCCGAGATCACATTTTTCAGTAAATTCTTTTGATGCTATCCTGGGATTGTTCGGTTTTAAAGGCAGAATGGTCTATTTTTTATTACTTATAATAATTTTTATTATTTACTACCAAAAAAAACTACCCCTCTATTTTACAGTCTTATTGATTTTTTCTGTTTTTATTAACTTTAATACAGTACTATTTATGCAATATATTGTATGGCTGGTTCCTTTATTGCCTTTAGTCATCAAAGATTTTAATCAGATACCTAATTTTAAAAAAATAAAATAGCAAAAAAAATGTTGGATTCTTAAAGCTATATATACTTAAAATAATATTGACAATTTTTTTTTGAGGTAATTATATTGTTTAATTTAATAAAAAAAATTATGGATATCAGCTTCATCAAATTTGGAATTGTTGGTGTACTTGGCACTATAACTAATTTAACCTTTTTCTTTATCACTGTTGATTTATTTAAAATGAATCCAAACTTAATGTGTATTATACTTTTTATCCTAACTGGTACACAAAATTATATCTTAAATTCTTACTGGACATTTAATAACAAAGAAAAATATCATATCATTTCCCTTCAAGGTGGATTAAAATATTTATTAACAGTAAGTTTTGGTTTCTTAATAAATATTTTGATATTAAACTTACTCTTATTTATAAATTTACCTTTAAAAGTTATAGCCCAGGCACTTGGTGTATTATCT
>JAKSBL010000481.1 GCA_022361115.1 Spirochaetota bacterium
AATCTTTGATCAATTATGTTAAAAAACTTCAAATCCCAATATATACCTCATTTACAGCAATTGACTTGATCACTAATAACCACCATTCTTCTGACTGTCAAGAATTATATAAAACTCGAGAAGTCATGGGAGTTTATGTTCTGAATAATGAAGAGGAAATTGTAGAAACTTTTTTAAGCAATTATGTAATTTTAGCAACCGGAGGTTTGGGGAATCTCTATCAACATACTACTAACCCTCCTTCTTCAACAGGTGATGGTATTAGTATGGCCTATCGCGCTGGTGCAGATATTATCAATGCTGAATTTGTACAGTTTCATCCTACTTCTTTATACCACAAAGACATTAAACGTTTTTTGATTACAGAATCCTTAAGAGGTGAAGGTGCCCGTCTAATCAATCCTGATGGACAGGAATTTATGAAAGATTACACTACCCTTAAAGACCTTGCACCCCGTGATGTTACGGCCAGGGCAATATATGAAGAAATGGGTAAATATGGTAGTGAATATATGTTACTCAATATTGCTGATTATTATCATGGTGAAATCAGTTTAGAAAAAAGGTTTTCAAAAATTTATCAGACCTGTTTAAAAGGTGGTATTGATATTACTAAAGAATCCATTCCAATTGTTCCGGCTGCTCATTATTTTTGCGGAGGAATAAAAGTGGATAGTAATGGTGGTACATCCATTAAACGGCTTTATGCAATTGGTGAAGTGAGTTGTACTGGTTTACATGGTGCTAATCGCCTGGCATCTTCATCTTTGTTGGAAGCATTGTTATGGGCAAAAAGATCAGCCCTTGATATAGTAAAAAATTACAAAGAGATAAAAACTAAAAAATTTAAAGACATTCCTGATTGGGAAATTCCAAAGATTGTGGATGAATTTGATAATCTGTTATTATTGCAGGATTTTAAAGCAATACAAATGACAATGTGGAATTATGCTGGTATTATACGTACAAGTAAGGGATTAGATAGAGCAAAGTCAGATTTAAACTATTATGCTCATAGAATATTTAAATTTTATAAAGAAGCAAAAATGGATAAGCATATCATTGAATTAAGAAATGCAATTGTTAGTGCTTCTATTATCGTTAATGCAGCCATACACAATACTAAATCAATTGGTTGTCATTTTTTGGATAAAAAAGGCTAAAATGAAAAAAGCCGGAAAATTTTTCCTGATAATAATATTACTCCTTTTTCTCTTATCCCAATGTTCCAGAAGTGACCACAAACATACTTATTACAGAGATAAGGGAGCAGAATATGATATCATTGATTATGATAAGTTTTTCTATCAAGATCAATCTGAAGAGATCCAATTAGGATTTTTACAAAAGCCCCACACTTTTAATCCATATAGGGCTGCCTCACCAGCAGAAATATTGATTAAACGTGCAGTTTACAGTACTTTATTTTACTTTGATACGATCAATAAAAAAATTAGCCCTAATCTTGTTGATAATTATTCTGTTTCTAAAGACGGTTTAGTATATAATTTTCTTATTAAAGATCAGGTTTATTTTAGTAATGGACAACAATTAACATCCGAAGATGTTATTGCTTCACTTCAATTAATCAACCAAAAAATTCCAGTAATATCAGGCATAAATCAACAACTGTTTTTTCAAAAAATTAATGAATTACAATTTATCATTCACTTACAAAAAGAGCAGGCAGATTTAATCTATTTATTAACCAACTATCCAATCATCACTCAAACTATCGCTAAGAAAATGAAAAATTTACAGGATTTCATTCAGATTTTTGATGATCAGAATCAAAAAAACTATGGCAGCGGCCCTTTTTTATTAAAAAAAATCTCTAACAATCTGATCCAATTAGAAAAAAATCCATACTATTTTAAAAAAGATCAAAAGAAAAGACAGCTCCCCTACTCTTCAAAAATCACTATTTCTTTTCATGAAAATGATAAAAATCTTTTTAAAAAAATTATTGATGAAAAGATTGATTTTTATAAAGTGAATAATTTTCAATTTGCCCAGATAAAAGAAATATTAGCGATGAGTAAAAGCGGACAAAATACACGTATTGTTAACAGTGGATTTCAATCCAATAAATTTATTACTATTTTTAAT
>JAKSBL010000507.1 GCA_022361115.1 Spirochaetota bacterium
GAAGTAAAGAAAAATATGAAAAGTTAAAAATGATCACAGGCCGGGGAATGCCATCGGCATTCACAAGGTAGCGCAGCGGAGAATACAGAGAAGCACATAATGATTGCTTTAGCAACAATCATCAGTCCAAATGTCTCGTATAGAGTCATGATAGAATAAAAACTTTTGATATTACCATATCAAACTAGGAGAATGTATGTTTAAAACCAGCAATATCACTGATTATACTGTCTTGTATCGCTTTGGAAAACCTTTTGATACAGAAGCTGTAGTAAATAGAGTTGATGATAAAATGATGAAAACAGGGAATCAGCTTCCTTTTTTTAAAGTTAAACAAAATGAAAAAGAAATAACTTTGAGCTTGACAATGGATTCTCATGATGTGGTTTATGGTTTGGGCCAGCAGCTGGGAACCTTTAATCGTCGGGGAAAAATGTATCGAATGTATAATTCTGATGATCCGATTCATACTGAAGACAAATCTTCACTTTATGGAACTCATCCTTTTTTTATTATTGAGCAGGCAAGTCAATCCTCAGAAAAGAAAAGCTTTGCCGCTTTTATTGATTTTCCAGGGGAAATGCTGTTTGACATTGGTTTTACTCAATCAAATCAATTTACTATTACTATTTCCCGGCCTGATTTTGATTTATATGTGATGGAAGTTGCAGATAAACAACAAATGGTTAAAGAATATTTAACTTTAACTGGAAAACCCTATTTGCCCCCTAAATGGGCTTTTGGTTTTCAACAGTGCCGTTGGAGTTATCCCGATGCTGAGGCGATACAAAGGATTGCCGATCATTTTGAGCAAAATGGTATACCCTGTAGTGCTATTTATATGGACATTGACTATATGGATAATTATAAAGTTTTCACAATAGATGAATCAAAGTTTCCTGATTTTGCCCAGTTTGTGCAGAAACTGCAAAAAAAGGGAATTCAGTTAGTACCGATTATTGATCCTGGTGTCCGGATAGAACCTGGCTTTTCTGTTTATGAGGAGGGGATAAAAAACCAATACTTTTGTTTAGACGAGGAAAAGAAACCTTTTACTGCAGCTGTTTGGCCAGGTTATATTCATTTTCCGGATTTCTTAAATCCCCAAACTCAAAAATGGTGGGGCAATCTTTATCAATTTTTAATTGCTCAGGGGATTGAAGGGATTTGGAATGATATGAATGAACCTTCAATATTTTTTACTCCTGAAGAATTAAAAGAAACTCAGAAGAAGATTGGAGAATTTAAAGAACTAAAAAATTGTTGGGACTTTTTTTCTATCAAAGATAAGATGTGCAGAATTGATAATAAACAAGAGTATTATCAGCAGTTTTATCATCAAACAAAAGGTGGAGAAACCCTTTCTCAGGATGATTTACATAATCTTTATGGTTATTATATGTCAAAAGCCACAGCTGAGGGATTTAAAAGACTCCGTCCTGGCCAACGTTATTTTCTCCTCTCTCGTTCCAGTTATAGTGGAATGCACCGCTTTGCCGCTATCTGGATGGGAGATAATGCCAGCTGGTGGTCACATATTGGCCAGCATATTCAAATGTTAATGAGTCTTAATTTGTGCGGTTTCTTTTATACTGGGGCAGATGTAGGCGGTTTTAGCTGTGATGCATCTGCAGAATTAATCATCCGCTGGATGCAAATGGCAGTTTTTAGCCCTCTCTATCGTAATCATTCAGCATTGGGAACCCGTCATCAGGAACCTTTTGCTTTTGATGAAGAAAGCAATACAATATTAAAAAATACGATTCAATTTCGCTATTCATTACTACCCTATTTCTATTCTGAGTTTGCTCAATCGGTTCGCCAGTTAAAACCTTTTATCCAGCATCTGTCTCTGGTTTTTTCTGATGCTGATTGTCAAGCGGTAGAAGACCAATTTATGGTTGGTGAGTCCATCATGGCTGCTCCAATCCATCAGGCAAATAGCCGAGGCAGATCGGTTTTTCTTCCAGATGTTAACTGGCTGTATCTCACTGTGAAAAATGTTAATCAATATACTGTAAGTGTTTTATCAAAAGGGCATCACTATATTCGAGCTAATTTAAGTGAAATACCAATTTTTTTAAAAGAAAATTCCCTTTTTGCTTTGAATCCTCAGGAACATAATGCTTCAGAGCCTGGTTATCAAGAACTAAAGATCATTGGATTTATCACCACCCAGGCTGAATACTGTCATTATGATGATGATGGGCAAACAGATGGTTATTTACAGGAAGAGTTTTTTCAATTGAAATGGAAAGTTACAAAAAAAGGACAACAGTATGAAATAGAGCTGGTTAATAAAATAGAACACCCAAAAGTTACCCAGGGACAACTCAAGATAACTTTTGAGATTTATAATGAATTGGGAGAAAAATGGACGACAGCTCAAACATTTTGAGCAGCAGTCTATTGATGAGCCTGTTCTTCTTGTTCATTCGCTCTCAATCTCTCCATATCTTCAGGTGAATGAAGGTGGAATAAAAAGTAGCCATATGAATTCAAAGTCAGCAAATAAGGCCATTCTCCAATAGGAGGAAAATGAACAGAACCTAAGAGTTCAATAGGGGTATATCCATTATACTCTTTCATATTAATTTCAACTGGTTGTGGTGAGGCTGACATGTTAAAAACACAGAGCAGATTAATACTGGTTCCCTCTCGGAAAAAAACTAAGACTTTCTTATTCTCAGGATAAGTAAATCGCAATTTGCCAAAGCCAAAAACAGAAAATTGTTTTCTCATTTGAATAAAATTTTTCAACCAGTTCAGAAGAGAACTGGGTTTATCATTTTGGGCTGAAACATTAATAGCATTATAATTATATTCAGGATCCATGTTTACAGGTGCATAAAGTTTTGAAGAGGGGGCATCGGAAAACCCTGCATTTTTATGATCTGACCATTGCATTGGAGTACGAACACCATTTCTATCCCCCAAATTAATATTATCACCCATGCCGATTTCATCACCATAATAAATAACTGGTGAGCCAGGTAAAGAAAACAGAATTGCATACAGGAGCTGAATTTTTCGCAGATCATTTTCTAATAAAGGTGCCAGTCTCCGGCGGATACCAATATTACAGCGCATCAGGTCTTCTTTGGCATACATTTTATACATATAATCCCGTTCTTCATCAGAACACATTTCCAGGGTAAGCTCATCATGATTTCTTAAAAAGATTGCCCAGCTACAATTATCTGGAATTTCTGGAGTTGACTTAACAATATCAACAATTGGCCCATGATGTTCCTGTTGTATAGCCATAAACATACGAGGCATTAATGGAAAATTAAAAGCCATATGGAATTCATCACCATCACCAAAATAGGGGCGTAATTCAGAGGGCCACATATTCGCTTCAGCCAGTAATATTTTACCTACATAGTTTTCATCAACAAATTTTCTGATTTCTTTTAAGTATTCATGAGTTTCGGGAAGGTTTTCGCAGCTGGTTCCTTCCCGTTCAAAAAGATAGGGTACTGCATCTGCACGAAAACCATCTAATCCGAGGTCCAGCCAAAATTTAATAATATTTTTCATTTCTTCCCGGACCTTGGGGTTATCAAAATTAAGATCCGGCTGGTGGTGAAAAAACGGTGCCAATAGTATTGTTTACATTCATCACACCAGGTCCAGTTTGATTTTTCAGTATCTACAAATATAATTCTCACATCTTTATATTTTTTGGGATCATCACTCCAGACATAATAATCATGATAAGGATTATCCTTGCCTTTTTTGGCTTCTAAAAACCATTCATGTCGATCCGAAGTATGGTTCATAACCAGATCAGCAATGACTCTGATATTTCGTTTATGGGCTTCGTCAAGAAAATTTTTAAACTCATTAAGTGTTCCGTATTCAGGCTTTATATTATAATAGTCCTGAATGTCATATCCATCATCCCGGCCTGGGGTGGGATACATTGGCAAAAGCCAGATACAGTCAATTCCTAAATCTTGTAAATAGTCAAGTTTTGCCGTTAATCCTTTAAAATCACCCCGGCCGTCACTTTTAGAATCGTGAAATCCTCTGATATAGAGTTCATAAAAGACTGCATTTTTAAACCATAGATTATTCTGTTCCATTCAAAGCCCTTTCTTCATAAAGTATTAAAATATAAAAAAAATAA
>JAKSBL010000161.1 GCA_022361115.1 Spirochaetota bacterium
AAAAGAAAATTAAAATTTGTCAGAAATGATCAAGAATTAACAATCCTGATTGAGTGAATCAGAAAAACCAAAATCATTTTGAATGGTTCAGTTACATTAATGGATAGTTTTTAATCTTTTTGAGCTAATAAAGAGGCAGGCCTAAAATCTTTTTTTGGGCTTACCTTTTTATTCAAAACTCTTGCTGCTCCTGAGGTATAATTTTAAAAATCTAATTATAATTTTAGGAGGCATTATGTTGAAAACAAATTTAAAAAGGGTAGTCGGTGTTGTTCTGGTCATTTTATTGATCCTTTTGTTTTTTACCTGTACCCTGGATTCAAGGGTAAAAGGAGAAGGTAAGAGTAGAGAACAATATAATGAAGAAGGCACAAAAACAGGTTTAATCTACAACAAAAATATAGGATCTGGTGCCTATCCATTTCCCCAGGCAAAAACTTTTCCCGGTGTCATTAAGCCTAGTCACAGAACTCAAACTCAATTAAATCAAGATGTATTGGATTATTACCTGTATTGGAAAGAAAAATATGTAAAACCATCAAATGGTAATACTCCTGGAGGAGGGTATTATATTGAAGCTGATTCAACTGGCGGCCATGCTTATCCCATTAAAAGTAATTCAGAGGCCCATGGCTATGGGATGATCATTTTTGCCCTCCTGGGAGATCGAGAATATTATGATGGCATGTGGAATATGTATAATCAACATCGAAGCCATGGGGATTCAGATTTAATGTCCTGGGTCATTACTGAGGAGGAATATGCTTATCAGGATGGTTATAGTGCTACAGATGGTGATATGGATATTGCTTACTCTATGATATTAGCACATCAACAATGGGGATCTTCCGGTACAATTAATTATTTAGAAGAAGCCAAAAGGATGATTACCAATGGAATTAAGCAGTCTGACATGGGGTTATCTTCTTATCGTACCCTTTTGGGAGATTGGGATACCAATCAATATAGTACAAGATCATCAGATTGGATGACTGATCACTTGAGAGTGTATCGAGAAATAACAGGTGATGTATTCTGGGATTCAGCTATTAATGAAGTTTATTCATTAATTCAATCATTGACCAGTCAATATGCTGCTAATACAGGATTGATGCCTGATTTTATCGTCAATCAAAATCCGCAGCCGGCAGCTCCCCATTTTTTAGAAGGGCCAAATGATGGTAGTTATTATTACAATGCTTGTCGATTTCCCTGGAGAATTGCCATGGATTATGCTCATTTTGGAGCACCTGAAGCAAAAGCTGCCTTGGATAAATTAAATACCTGGTTAAAAGGTGCTACTGCAAATAATCCCGGAAATATGAAAGCAGGTTATTCACTGGCTGGTGATGTTCTCAGTGGCTCTGAATATTTTACTGGTGCCTTTGCAGCACCTTTTTTAGCAGGATGTACAGTAAATCCAGCAAATCAAGATTATCTCAATAATGGTTGGGAATTAATACGGAATAATAAAGAATCATATTATGAAGATAATGTAACTCTACTTTGCATGTTATTTATTTCCGGAAACTGGTGGAATCCTCTAGCAGATCATAATCCCGATGAGGAAGAGCCCACCCAGCCAGGCCAACCAATAGCGCATGAAATTACAGATACCTCTGTTCGGTTATCCTGGACGTCTTCTTCTGATAATATTGGTGTAGCCGGATACAAAATCTATAAAGATGGAATAGAAGAATCAGTCGTAGATGGATCAGTTTTAACTGTAATAATTCAAGATTTAGCAGCAAATACTCAATATTCCTTTACTGTTCAAGCTTTTGATGCAGCTGGGAATTATTCTCAACAATCATCGCCTTGTGTGATAACCACTTTACCTGAACAGACAACAAAACACACAATTACATCTCAAGCTGGGCCAAATGGCTCAATTGATCCTTCAGGAACACAATTGATCACCCAGGGAGAATCAATTACTTTTATCCTTTCACCTGATAATGGCTATAAAATAAGTCAACTCCTTCTGGACAGCAATCCAGTACCTGAGAATGAGATAATTAATCAGACTTATACTTTGCAGAATATTCAAACTGATCATAGTATTGAGGTGACTTTTATTGCCAATAGTTCTCTCGAGGTTAAAGCAAATTATACTATTACTTCTGATTGGGGAAGTGGTTTTTGTGTAACGGTTGTAATAGAAAATAATTCTGATTCTGTAGTGACCAATTGGGCAGTTAAATGGAGTTTTTCTGGAAACCAGCAAATTACTGATTCATGGAATGGTTCATATGTTCAGAACAATGCTTCTGTAATAGTTACTCCTGCCAGCTGGAACAATACCATTCAGCCAGGAGCAACAGTAAGCTTTGGTTTTTTGGGTACATATAGTGGAAATAATGAAGTGCCCTCTAATATTATTGTTGAATAAAAAGTGATCATTTTAAATCGCTATTCTGCCAGATTTTCCAGGAAAATCTGGCAATTTTAATTTTTATCAAAAGAAACCTTTGAATAATCCATAACTTTAAATGCAGAGTACTGAATGAAATTGGAATGAACGAGTAAAATATAATCAATTTCTCGATTTAAGTAATAATGAATAATTCTCTCTTTAGATTTTCTTTCAACTCCTATGATATAATCTGTATGATACCGATTCATTAATACTTGAAACATTTGATTATTGATCCCCAGGGTTTTATTATTTTTAGGAATCCTTAAGCAAGGCAAATTTTGCGAATGTATTCCATTAAAAAAAATATTATTATAATCCAGGTTATCGATTTTTACAAAACCATTTTTAGTTTGGATTAAATAGGTTAATAATAAAAACCATTGACTGTCAAAACTTGCCTGGATTGCTGGAAAGTTTTCAAAAGAAGAGTCTGGGTTATGATAATAGAGAATATTATGATTGATATGATTGACATTATCATAATCAATAATCATAATGATAGTTTTTGCTGACAGGTTGTTTTTGTTTTGAAGAAAAAAAGGAGAGTTAAGGAGATTATTCTTCCCAAAATCTTCACAAATGATTCCTTTAAATTTTGAGACGGTGCTCTTTTTTAATTCCCATAAATAATAGCCATTGTTATTTAACACAACATCATTATTTAGTCCTTCAACAATTCTGTTTTCGATGGTAGAAAATTGTTTTTCTTTTTTTTTTTTTTTTTTTATTGTAGTTTCCAATGTGATTTTACTTTTGATAATTAAATAAATAAATAGAATACAGAATAAAGAGATAAAACTGATAAGATGGAGTTTGACATGAAACCAGGTTGATTGATTCTTATTCATCAAAACTGGATTTTTAATTTCCAATATACCAGCCAGGTATTGGTTTTTAAAATTTTCTGTTGTGTTTTTTTTATGGAAGATTAATCTGAGATAAAAATTATTCAAATAACCTTTTTGTAAAATATTCAGTCTTATATTATCCTTTTCAGGAATGGTTGAAAGGGGGATATTGGGTTGATAGGACTCACTTAAATAAAAGTCCTTTAAGGGGATATTTAAGTTCTGGATTTGATCCTGTGTTATATCTAACTTTTTTCTTACTGTGTACTGGTATTCAATGAGTTGATTGGAATATACTTGAGGTTTTCTCAGAATGGATAATCCGATTTCCAGTTCCACATCATGTTTCCTGTTTAGACGGCTTACTCTGATGGGAAATTGTATTGTTGAAAAGTCTTTAAGATTAATCAGGCCTTCAAAATGATTGACTTGACTCAAGTTTGTCCAGAGTAGAAGTACCCAGTTTTTTTCTATTAGAATTTCCTTTTCTGGAAAATTAAAATCAAAAACCAGTGAATTTTGAATTAACGACTGGTTTTTTAAAAGTTTAAGCTGAAATTGCTTCATCAACTCATTGTTTTTTTTCCGCTGTTTATTATTGAAGCTATTAAAGAAATATGCATCCAATAAGAGGATACTATTTGACATATGAGGAAAGAGGAGAAAATTTCGATCATCATTAATATTCTGTAATGTTCTTTGCTCATTTTCAACGATACTGATTACTTTTTCCTGCTCTAGAAAGAAAACTATTTTATTACTAACGAGCAATACAGCATAGAGGGCCATTACTACAGCAATGATTTTAAGTTTTTGCTTCATCTCTTTTTTTGTTCAAATAATAGATTTGGTACGATAAAACTTATGCAAAAAATAAAATTTCCTTTTGTCTTTGTGAAACTAATGCTTGTTTCGTTTATACAAGTATCTCTAATGATAAAATTTATTTTGCTATGTAGCAATAACTTTTAATAAATCATATTTATTGAATAGATAAAATTACATTTTTTTTAACTGAAGTGATTTTTAACCCCTTAAAGCAAGTATTTCAGCATCAAAGCCAATCTCATACCTTGCCTGTAGGGGTAAATAAGTCATTTACAATTAAAGTAAAAGTTCACGAATTTTCAGGCATGTGGTTTGTCACAAATAAAACACGAATTAGGAGAGGAAAAGGGAGGACGATTCTATTTTTTTGCCAAATTCCTTTTGCATACCACACTTCATTGTTTACAAAAAGTTCAAAAAAAATCCCTCCCTACCCGTGACTATCTGTGTCCATTAGTGAATGTTCTTCTACACTATAATTTTTCATTTTTTTAATAAAATTTTTGATAATATCTATTTGTAATTTATGCCATAGTAATGGTAGTTCCTGCTTTGCCTTCCAGTGCAGCTACTGCATTATCCAGAGAAGTAATAATGGCTTTTTTGCCTGGAAAAGTACGCGCAAATTTTATGCCAGCCATTACTTTAGGTAACATGCTGCCTGGTGCAAAGTGTCCTTCTTCAATATATTTGATGGTCTCTCTCACTGTCATATGAGATAGGTCTTTTTGGTTTGGCTGGTTAAAATTAATACAAACTTTGTCTACTGCAGTTAAAATGAGAAAAACATCTGCTTCAATATCTACCGCCAATTTTTCTGCTGCCAGATCTTTATCAATTACTGCTGCAACTCCTTCTAATGATCCATCCAAATGTTCAATAACAGGAATCCCTCCGCCACCACAGGTAATCACAATAGTTGATTCCCAGAGAGTTTTGATCGAAGAAAGCTCAACAATTCTTTGTGGAACAGGAGATGGAACGACTCTCCGCCAACCTCTACCAGCATCTTCCCGCATTTGGTATCCCTTTTCTGATTCAAGCTTTTTCGCTTCTTCTTCTGTATAAAAGGAACCAATTGGTTTAGTTGGTTTAGTAAAGGCTGGATCACCTTTATCCACCACTACTTGTGTTACCAGGGTGGTAACCGAAACATCACGGTTTCGATTCCGTAATGCATCTTTAAGTGCTTGTTGAATATGGTATCCGATATACCCCTGGCTCATAGCACCACATACATCAAAAGGCATAACAGGAGTTTCTTTTTGAATATTAGCAGCTGTTTCACTAGCTAATACAATTCTGCCAACCTGTGGGCCATTACCATGAACGATTGCTAATTCATAATGCTTACAGCTAATGTCAGCTAATAATTCAGCAGTTTTTTTGACAATTTTTAATTGAGAAGCAGCTGTGGGGGGTAATCCTTTTTCTTCTAATGCATTCCCTCCCAGAGCAACGACAACTTTTCTAGCACACATGATTTTTTCCTTAACAAAATGATATTACTACTAATGTAGTGAGATAACTTAACATGAAAAATAGGATATGTCAAAAGAAATTTTAAATATTATAAAAATATGTAGTATAAAATTAAAAATACGTATATATTTATAAATTATCTTGCAGATATTTTAATTAATAATCTGGCAGCAAAAAATTTTGCATTTTGATGCAAAATTTTTTGCTGCCAGGTTCTTAACTACAATCTTTTTTTTATTTAACAAATTATTTTGATATAATAAGATTAATATAGTTACATTAAAGTTCTCAGGTTAAAAATAGTGAAAAGGTAATTGCTATGAAAAAGAGTCTCCTCTTAGAGTCTGTAAAAGATATTTTAGATACTATTGAAGACGGCATACATATTATTGATCGAGATGGGGTTACTATTGTTTACAATCAAGCTATGGAAGAAATAGAGGGGATTTCTGCTCATGAAATTATGGGTAAAGGATTATTAGAAATATATCCTAATTGGTCGGTAGAAAAAAGTACTTTGCTAACTGCAGTTGGCAAAGGAGAAAAAATAGAACAGCAAAGACAGAGTTACTTAAATCATAAAGGACAAAAGGTTTCTACAGTAAATACAACTTTTCCGATTTTTGAGGAGGGAAAGATCATTGGTGCAGTAGAAATTGCCCGAAATTATACAGAAGTCAGCCATTTATCAGAACAGGTAATAGATCTCCAACAGCAACTGATCAAGCCCAAAACACCCAAATCTTCAGAAAAACAACACTATACTTTTGATAATATTATTGGTAAGAGCAAACAACTGTTAGATGCAATTAAAATTGCCAGACGGGCAACAGAAACCAATTCTAGTGTTTTGATTCAAGGTGATACTGGTACAGGAAAAGAACTTTTCGCTCAAAGTATTCATTATGCTAGTTCTCGTCATAATAGGCCTTTTATTGCTCAAAACTGTGCTGCAATCCCAGATGCTCTGTTGGAAAGCATTTTATTTGGAACTGCTAAGGGGAGTTTTACTGGTGCTTTAGATCGTCCAGGTCTTTTTGAGCAAGCAGCAGGAGGGACTCTCTTTTTAGATGAAATTAATTCTATGAGTATTCAGCTTCAAGCAAAACTGCTCAGAGTTTTACAGGAAAACTATGTGCGTCGAGTTGGCGGACTGAAAGATTTACAGGTTAATGTAAGGATTATTGCTGCAACCAATGAAGATCCAAAAAAATTAATGGAAAAAAAACTATTTCGTAAAGATCTGTTTTACCGGCTTAATGTTATAAACATTCGAATTCCTGGATTACAGGACAGGCAGGAAGATATTCCCCTATTGACTTCCTACTTTATTAATATGTATAACCAACGATTAAATAAAAATGTGAAATCTCTTTCAAAAGAATTACAGGATGCTTTTTCTCATTATCAATGGGTCGGAAATGCCAGGGAATTGCAAAATCTTATTGAAAGTGCCATGAATATGATTACCAATGAAGAAGTGATTAGTCTGGAGCATTTACCTGCTCATTTTGAAGATCAGGCAGTCCTAACTGAGGCGGAACCCTATAAAGTAACAAATTATTTTCAAAATGAAGGATTGGTTCACTATATGGAAAAAATAGAGCGGGAAATAATATTACAAACTCTGGAAAAGTATCATTTTAATATTTCTGAAACAGCTACGGAATTGAAAATTTCTCGTCAAAACCTGCAGTATAAGATTAAAAAATATCATCTTACATTTTAATCTGCTTTTTATTTCAATGGTTAGCCGTGTCTTTCCCTGGCTCTGTGGTCAGTTTTCATGATAACAATAAGTTATTGATAATTTCATTTTTTTTGAACAGGCTAACGGTTAGAAAATGTGCAAAATATTTTGCATTTTATTATTATCTATGGCCTTCTCATTGATCAAATCAGCCGATTTTTTTTATATACTGCAAATTATCAGCATATTAAGAGGAATCTGCTTATTTTTAAAAAAAACTTTCATTTTTGTAATGGCACATAAATTGCTTATAGCTTTGCAAATAATATTAAAAATACCTTGGAGGATCTTGAATATGAGAGAGAGCGTGAAAATTGTAATCTGGGGCTTTGGTGCCATGGGTAGCGGAATGGCTGAAATGCTGCTCAAGAAAAAAGGAATCGAAATTATTGGAGTTTGTGACCTCCATCCTGACCGAGTGGGTAAGGATATGTATGAAGTGCTTGGAGTGAACAGAGGGGACCGGGCTCCTGTTATCATTAATGGTAATATTGATGAAGTTTTAACAGAAAAATCTTGTGATGTCTGTCTTTGTGCAACTGATTCATTCACCAAAAAAGCCTTTCCTCGATTAAAACTGGCTTTAGAGAAAAAAGTTAATGTCATTTCTACTGCAGAAGAAATGTCTTATCCACAAGCTCAAGATCCGGAAATTGCTGCTGAATTAAATCGGATTGCTAAAGAAAATGGAGTTACAATATTAGGTACTGGTATCAATCCAGGTCTGATTATGGATTTATTAGTCGTATGTATGACCGGTTGTATGGTTGATGTAGAACACATTGAATCAAAGCGGGTAAACAGCCTTTCTCCTTTTGGCCCTGCTGTTATGGAAGAACAGGGAGTAGGTATTACAGTCGAACAATTTGAAGAAGGTGTTAAAAATGGGACCTTAGCTGGTCATGTTGGGTTTAATGAATCTGTTCAAATGATTGGTGATGCAATTGGCTGGAAAGTAGAAAAATTTGAACAGCAAATGAAACCAATCGTAACAGATATAGATAGAAAATCAAGATATGGTTTTGCTAAAGCTGGGGATGTGGCTGGTGTAAATATGACTGGCCAGGGCTATGTAGATGGTAAAGTAAAAATTGATATGATTCATCCACAACAAATTGAACCTGAAATGGTCAATGTCCAAACAGGCGATTATATTAATATCAAAGGAACACCAGAAGTTAATTTGGCTATTTCTCCTGAGGTTGAAGGAGGTTTAGGTACTATTGCTATGTGTGTGAACATGATTCCGCATGTAATCAACGCAAGGCCAGGTTTAAAAACCATGGTTGATTTACCTGTACCAAGAGCTATTATGGGTGATATTAGAGAAATGATTGATTCATCCAAATAAATTGATTTGCAAACAATAATCACCCTTTCAGGCAGCTGCAAATTGTCTGGAAGGGCTTAATAAACAGGAAAGGGGAGTGCCTTGAAAGCGAATAAAGGTGATTGGGTAAAGATATACAGGATCGTACTGGATTCTCGAGAAAGAGCACCACAGGTTCCAGAAGATACCAAAAAAGTTCCCTTAGAGATGTGGATTAGCGGTTTTTTAACTCATGATGCAAACCTGGAAGATAAGGTAGAAATCAAAACCCTATCAGGCCGTCTGGTAAAAGGTAAAATGATAGAAATTGCTCCAACATATTCTCATTCTTTTGGTCATCATGTACCTGAAATAACTCAAATTGGCAAGCAGTTACGTTCCATCCTTTTTGGAGGTGATTGGTCATGAGTAGAGATATGAGTTATGAAGCTGTTATGGCAAGAAAAAATGAAATTATGAAAAAAGCGGTGGGTATTGATTATGAGATTTTTGAGTCAGGCTCTATTGCTTTTGATTATGACCGGATGATGAAAGAGACAGGATATACTCTGGAAGAAATGCAAAAAATCCAGGGGGCAGTTGGGGTAGGAAATACTCCTATCATAGAACTGAAAAACTTAACCGCATTAGCCAGAAAAGTAGCACCTCATGGAAAAGGTGGGCGGATTTTTATTAAAGATGAAGCAGCTAACCCTTCCGGCAGTTTTAAAGCCAGGCGGGCTGCCAATGCGGTTTACCATGCTAAAAAACTGGGCTATAAAGGGGTAATTGCCGCAACGAGTGGTAATTATGGGGCAGCTGTTGCCTCTCAGGCAGCCATGCAAGGTTTAAAGTGCATCATTGTACAGGAGTGTTATGATTCAAAAGGGTTGGGGCAACCAGAAATTATTGAAAAAGCCCGTAAATGTGAAGCTTTTGGGGCTGAAGTGGTTCAGTTATCTGTTGGGCCGGAACTGTTTTATACTTTTCTGCAATTACTGGAAGAAACGGATTACTTTAATGCCTCTCTCTATACACCCTTTGGGATAGCTGGAGTAGAGACTCTGGGCTATGAATTGGCCATGCAAATGCGGGAAAAATATGGCCAGGATCCTGATGTAGTGGTTTGTACGAATGCTGGTGGAGGAAACCTGACTGGTACTGCTCGAGGATTACTGAAAGCAGGAGCCGAAAATACAAAGATTATCGGTGCCAGTGTGGCGTTAACTGGTCTCCATATGGCTTCAGATCAGCAGTTTAATAAAAAATCTTTTACTACAGGTCACACAGGATTCGGGATTCCTTTTGCTACCTGGCCCGATAGATCCGATGTTCCCAGATCTGCTGCGCGTCCTTTAAGATATATGGATCGCTATGTTACTGTCACTCAGGGTGAGGTTTTTTACATGACAGAAGCTTTAGCTCAGATTGAGGGATTGGAGCGGGGGCCAGCTGGAAATACTTCTTTAGCAGCAGCATTTGGTCTTGCTCAAGAATTGAACATGGAACAGATGATTGTGATCCAGGAAACTGAATATACGGGGGCAGGGAAACATTTACAGCCTCAATTGGCCTTTGCCAGAGCTAATGGTATTGAAATCCGCTTTGGTAAACCTCAGGAAGAGATGCCAGGACAAAATATTATTTTACCTGAACATCCATCTATGATCAAAGCACAGGAACTGGATTTAGATCGATCGAAAAAATCGTTGATAAAAAATGCATTAAAAAATTTCAATGTTCAAGAACCAACTGCTGAAGATATTGAGTTTTTGGTCAAAGATATTAAATCAGATGAAAAATTTGTGAGAAATACTATAAAAGAATTATTAAAAGAAAACTAATTATTTTTATTACTTTAATTGATAATATATTAACTACAGAACTTAAGCATAACTAATAAAATGGAGGTATAGCAATGAAAGGTTTATTAAAAAGAGCAGACGACTTTCAGAGCAGACGGGAGCATCTTGAAAGTCTTTCTAATGAGCAATTAAAAGTCCGTTTCTGGGAATTGGCAGGTCAGGCAGTGGATCCTTTATTGGAGTTAGCCAGAACCCATACTTCTCCTTCTGTGGAAAGGTCAGTTCTATTAAGAATGGGATTTTCCAGCCTGGAAGCAAAACCATTAGTCGAGCTGGCTATTGATCATGGATTGATTGGCAAGGGAGTTGGCCATATTGTTTACCGGATTGCTAAAGAAAAAAATCTGAAAATCCGCCAGGCTGGACTGGAATTAATAGAAGGAAAGCATTGGGAAGACGCCCTGAAAATCTGGGGAAGGAGTAAGGGATAATGAGAAAATATAAAATAGATGAAAAAATGGATATTCGAGAAATTTTGAAGGATCTGAAAAACTATCGTCCAAAGAGAAGGGGCTGGACCTGGAGAAAACATATTAAAGGTCTAAAAATGGGTGGCCATGTATATAATGATTGTTCAGATCCATTAAAAAATGGTATTGGTATTCCAGCTGCTGTTGGTTATTTTGATAACCTGGATCCTCAACCTCAAGAAGTCATTACAACGGAGATTGCTTCCGGCCGATTTGAAGATGATATTCGCCGGATGCGGATGGCTGCCTGGCATGGTGCAGACCATATTATGGTAATCCGAACTGCTGGTCAATCTCACTTTGATGGTTTAATCGAAGGAACCCCCCAGGGGATTGGTGGTGTACCCATTTCAAGAAAGCAGGTTCGTGCTCACAGAAAGGCCCTAGATTTTATTGAAGAGGAAGTAGGCAGGCCAATTAATTACCATTCCTACGTATCTGGAGTAGCTGGCCCGGATATTGCAGTGATGTTTGCTGAAGAAGGGGTGAATGGCGCCCATCAAGATCCGCAATACAATGTTCTCTACAGAAACATTAATATGATTCGTTCTTTTGTTGATGCTGCAGAATCAAAAAAGATGATGGCCTGGGCTAAGATTGCTCAAATTGATGGTGCTCACAATGCCAATGCAACTGCTAGAGATGCCTGGAAAGTTATGCCAGAGTTAATAGTCCAACATGGCTTAAATGCAATCTTCTCAGCTAAGGTGGGAATGAAGAAGGGAGATATCTGTCTTTCTACCGTGCCTCCAACTGCAGCGCCGATTCCCTGTATCAAATATGATTTACCCTATGCAGTGGCTTTGCGAGAGTTCTTTACTGAATACAAAATGCGGGCTCAGATGAATACCAAATATATTACCTCATCTTCCAGAGAAGCAACGGTTACTCATGTGATGAATATGTTGATCTCCAAATTAACCAGTGCAGATATTCAATCTACTATTACACCTGATGAAGGCCGCAATGTACCCTGGCATATCTTTAATATAGAAGCTTGTGATACTGCTAAACAATCATTGGTGGGCATGGATAGCCTGTTAGAAATGGTGGAACTGAAGAATGAAGGTTTTTTAAGAGAAAAAGTTCGTGAATTACAGGAAAGAGCAGTTCTCTATCTGGAAGAGTTAATTGAAGTCGGCGGATACTTTGAAGCTGTTGAAAAAGGATTTTTTGTGGATTCCGGAGAGTATCCTGAACGTCATGGTGATGGTATTGCCAGAAAGATGGATGGAGGTATTGGAGCAGGTAATGTATTTGCTCGTGATGACGATTATATGGCTCCTGTAACTGCCCACTTTGGTTATAACAATGTAGAACAGTACAATGGAGATCCTGAAAATCCTTCTGCTTTAATTGATGGCTGTACTTTTGAGAAACCAGAAAAGATAGTGTACATTGATGAACTGGATGAAGAAGATAATGTATATAAACGATTAGATGAAAGTGAAGTTTATCGAAATACCAATCTTTTAAAACCTGAAATGGAATGGCTAGCAGACGGCACTGTTACTGTTGAACTTTTCCTACCGACTTCTCAGCGAATTGCAGAGTTTGCTGCATTAGAATTTGCTAAATCTATGAATCTCAAAGATGCTGAAGTGATTCACTCAGAAATGATGCACGTATCTGAAGGGACTCGTATTCAGATAAAAGGGACTCTGGACTATACAGTAGATATTGATAAATTAGTGATTCCACCAGAACCAGAAGTAAAGAGTGATGAAGAGCTCTGGACCGATATTGAAGAAAAGCCCATGAAAGTAGTTGCTGCAACAGTAGGAGAAGATGAACACTCTGTTGGATTGCGGGAAGTGATTGATATCAAACATGGTGGTATTGAAAAATGGGGGATTGAGGTAGAATATTTAGGAACTTCCTGTCCGATTGAAAAATTGGTAGATGCTGCTATTGAAATGGATGCTGATGCTATCTTAGCATCAACCATTATTTCTCACGATGATATCCATTATAAAAATATGAAACGGATTCATGAATATGCTATTGAAAAAGGTATTCGTGATAAAATCATCCTCTGTGCTGGTGGTACACAGGTAACACCAGAACTAGCTGTTGAGCAAGGTATGGATGCTGGTTTTACCAGGGGACATAAAGGGGTACATTTAGCAACTTTTCTGGTAAATAAAAGAAATGAAATAAAA
>JAKSBL010000182.1 GCA_022361115.1 Spirochaetota bacterium
CCATAAAAGATGGAGGAATGAAATATTTATTGCAGCTATTTAAGGAGAAAAAAGCTGGTATTGATGATCCTACCTACAGAATGATGGCAATTATCCTGGCTTTTTTTACTTTTATCTATATCAATATTCCCAGGATTGACTTCTTTATTTGTATTATGGTTTTTTTAACTTTTTTTATTTCAGCATTTTATTTTGAAGATATGAAACTCTTAAAAAAACTATCTTTTATAACTTTGATTGCCCATGTAGTATTTTTTATTCTAATAATCTCCAATGTTTTTAAAAATTTGAGAGCTGATGATTTAACTTACTATATTCCGGATATTATTTATCTTACTTATCTCATTCTATTTATTATTTATGTTTTTTTCCAGATCAAAGCAAAAAAAGAAAATATCAGGAAATTCATAACCATTTTGCTAGTTGCATTAATAGTTCCATTAATACTCTGTCCAATATTTAGATTTTCCTTTCTCATACCTTTACCTAAAGAAGGGATGATTATTGATATTATGCATGAAATTAAATATATCATTTCTGGGGCTTTAAAAGGTTAATGGTAAGAACAGGTAGGAATATATGGTTGTTTTAGAACAAATTAATTTATTTTTTATTGAGTTAGTTACAATTTTTACTAATCCTGTTAATATTGCGGTTCTTTTTGGTTCTGTTTTTATGGGTATTGTTTTTGGGGCAATGCCGGGGTTAACTGCAACTTTGGGGGTAGCTCTGTTAACAACATTAACTTATGGTGTTAATCAATCTACAGCAATGGTCTCCTTGCTTGGAATTTATGTTGGCGCAGTTTATGGTGGATCATATGCTTCGATTTTAATCAATATTCCTGGTACTGCGGCAGCAGCAGCAACAGCAATGGATGGTTATCCTCTAGCTTGCCAGGGAAAAGCTGGTAAAGCCTTAGGCTTAACGACTACGAGTTCTGCAATTGGTACTTTTGTTGGTATGCTGTTTGTCGTTTCATGTTCTCCTTGGATTTCCAGGATTGCCCTGGAGTTTACTTCTTTTGAGTTTTTTTTATTAGCTTTTTTTGGAATAGTCATTAGTGGTACTTTGACCAGTCCTGATTTAACTTACAAAGGCTGGATAGCTGGTGTGATTGGTCTTTGGATGGCTACCATTGGGCGTGATCCCTTACAAGCCTTTCCAAGATTTAGCTTTGGTTTTCCAGAATTAGAAAGTGGTTTAGATATTGTTCCGGTATTGATTGGAGCCTTTGGAATCCCACAGATTATTCAAGTTTTAAAGGATCAACTCGTCATAAAAGAAACAAAAGGTTTTAATAAGGTCATGCCGGAGTTAAATGAAGTTGTCCATCATTTACCTGATATTATCCGGTCCTCTTTAATTGGAGTTGGTATAGGATCAGTGCCTGGTATTGGAGAAGATATTGCAGGTTGGGTATCGTATGGAACAGGAAAAAATTCAAGTAAAAATCCAGAAAACTGGGGTAAAGGTGAAGTAACTGGAGTTATTTGCTCTGAAACCGCTAATAATGCCTGTATTGGTGGTGCCATGATTCCCTTATTAAATCTTGGTATTCCAGGTAGTCCTCCAGCAGCTATGCTTTTAGGTGCATTAATGCTTCATGGAATTCAACCTGGTCCCATGATAACATTTGATCATCCAACTTTTATTTTAGAGATAACTGCAATTTTATTAGCGGCATCATTAGCTATGTGGATTATCGGTATTACCCTGGTCAGGCAAGTTGTAAAAATACTTCTTATCCCTCAACCAATTTTTATGCCTGTAATTGCAGTTTTATGTGTGATTGGTTCCTATGCTTTGGGAATGAAAATCTTTAACCTTTATCTTATGTTACCTGTTGGAATTATAGCCTACTTTTTAACAGAGATGAAGTATCCGATAGCTCCGTTAGTGGTAGGCGTCATCTTAGGTGGAATGGCTGATGAGAATATTAGAAGAGCATTAATGACAACACAAGGCAGTTTAACTCCCATGTTTACCCGACCGGTTTCATTGATTTTAGTCATTGTCATTATCATCACTCTGGTTAGTCAAACCAAATGGTGGAGAGCATTTGTGACATTACTTTTTAGTTTCTTAAAAAGAAAATCAAGATAGATTGTTTTTATTAATTAGGTAAAAAAAAAATTAAAAATATTTAGGAGTAAGATATGAGTGCTAAATTTGCAGTTATTACTGGTTTTTTAGGCAAAACAAAAGATAGATTTAATCATTACAATGATGCAAAAACTGTAGAGGAGAAGTTTTCCATTGTCAATCAAATAAAAGATATGGGTGCTGTGGAAATAGTCTATCCTTATGAAGTACAGGATCCGGAAATAACAAAATCATTGTTAAAGAAATATAATTTAGAAGTAGCAGCTGTTAATGTGAATGTAAAAGCAGAACCTGAATTTATTAATGGAGGATTAACTTCTTTTGATAAGGAAATCAGAGGAAAGGCTGTTGAGTTTATTAAAAAAGCCAAAAATTTTGCACAGGATATTGGAGCAAATAAAGTTACTTGTTGTCCCCTTGGTGATGGTTATGAATTTAACTTTCAATATGAATATAAAAAAACCTGGAATTTTTTAATAGAAACATTCGGTGAAGCAGGAGATCACTTACCGGAAATTCCATTATTTATTGAATACAAACCAAGTGAGACCAGAGGGCGGTGCTTTATTGATACAGGTGCAAAGACTTTACATTTATTAAACGAGATTGGTAATGAAAATATGGGAGTAACACTGGATTTTGGTCATTCCATGTATGGAAATGAAAATCCTGCAGAAGTGGTAGCATTATGTGGAGAATCAAAGTATCCTTTTTATATTCATATCAATGATAATGATGCCCGGTGGGATTGGGATTATATGGTTGGAACAAAACATTATCTTGATTATGTAGAGTTCTTGTATTATCTCCAGCAGTATAACTACACTGATTATTTAACTTCAGATACTTCTCCAACCCGCTGGGATATTGTTGGTACTTTTGAGCAGAATACTCGATTAACAAGTAAAATATGGAATGTTTTATTAGAAATTAATAAAAAAGAATTAGAAAAGCTTATTAATAATGGGGATTATATTCAAACCTGGAAATTTATTGAAAAAAATATTTTCCGATTATAAAATGATTTCCCAGTCTATTGTTAATTTTTATTACTTAATATAATTTTAACCTTACCTGATTAACTATTAGGTAAGGTTATCATAAAAGAAATTAATCAAAGGAATAACCAGCAAAAAAAATTTTATCCGGTTTATCATCTTTATAAACAATAATATACCGGGCCATTCCCCGTTCTAAAAAATCCCAAAAACGGTCATTGGTTTCTATCATCTCTTCAGTAGGTTGATCAGTGCCAAAAAAATCAATTAATTCCTTTTTGGTAAATGGTGCAGCAGAATAATAATCAGGATGATTAGCAATTTTCTGAATATCAAGAATGGTTTGTGTCCCCTCTGGTTCAGTAAAACGGAGGGCTTCATCCGGGATTTTGGGGTTTAATTCAACACCAAAAAACTCTCCGCTATCAAATACTTGTTGACGCAATTTATCTAAACTGCTTTGCAAGTTATCTTCGTAGTCGACTAAATAATGATATGGTTCTGCTCCCACAGGTTCATATCCTCCTCTATTAGTATTTAGTTCTTTCATTGCCAGTTTTTTGGATAAAAACGGGCTGTTCTCCATTTATTCGATAATTCTAGGTATTCCTGATCTATTCTTTTTTTTTCATTATCATTGGCTTGTTGCCGGCGTTCTCTTCTTTTTTTTGCATTTTTTCCATTGATTTCAAAAAAATTAATATCCAAATTCAATTTATCATGCATCCAGTCAAACAGCCATTCTTCTAATACATCAGCTTGTTTTTCAAATATCCCCAGGACTTCCTCATCCGTCTCAAAATACCATTCTGATGCCCGAAAATGTTTTTGAAATTGTTCCGGCCCATCAATCAGATCAATGAAATTTAAAGGTGCAAAAATATTATTTCCATTCCTTTCAGCGGCCTTTTTCCATATTTCTGTCTTAAAGGAATAATTATGAGGCGAAAACGTATAAAGAATTTTTATTGCGGGATAGGAAGGATTCTTAAGAATATACTCTTGAGAGTTCAAAATTTTTCCTTTATAACCATGTTTTTTATAGAAAGG
>JAKSBL010000103.1 GCA_022361115.1 Spirochaetota bacterium
ATTGCTGATAAGATTTCTCAGGTTTCTCAAAAAACTATTATTTTTAATGGAAGCAGTGAAGACCGGGTTACTGTCAATGTTTATAACAAAACCCTGGAAGATACTTTAAAAATACTGGCAGAAAGTTTTGACTATGAGTTTAAAATAGAAAATGATATTTTTTATTTAAATAAAAATGAAGATACCAGTATCCTAACATTAGATAATACTAAGGGGCGAAGGATTTTCTTTCAAGGAACGGAAGATAACCTTTCTATTAAATTTGTTAATCAATCTTCCAAAGACATCATTTTAGGTTTATTTGGAAAATTTAAAAAGCAACTTTCTTATTTTTCGCGTTCTTCAACTATGATTCCTTTTTTAGATGTTAAAGACGTTAGTTTTGATGAATTACTGGATATTATTGTTAGTTTTTCCGGTCAGGCCTTTACCAAAAAAGGGGATAGATATTTTATTTACGATTCACAGGGAGTAAAAGTTGTTAATAAGTATGTCGTTACTGAATCCTATCAGTTACAAAATTTGACATATAAAGATTTTACCAGCATGACACCAACCCAGCTTCTCCCCTCCTCTGTTTATAAAATTGATACGGCAAATAATATTATAACTGTTTTTGGATCCCCTGATCAGGTAAAATATTTTATTGAACTCATCAAAAGTATTGATGACTCTCGAAATGATTATAAGAATCGTATTTTACAAGTCAAATATTTGGATATCAAAAAAATAAAGAATTATCTGCCTAGTAAGTTTAAAAATGTCGACTTAACCATTGTGGAAGATATGAACCTTTTTTATATATATTTAAACCAAAAAGATTTTGTAGAATTGAAGCGCCTTTTAGCTATCATTGATACATCTATTCCCGTACACCAGTATAAGCTAAAATACTTAAAACCTGAAGATGTGGTCAAAGATAAACTACCTGACTATATTGATAAAAACAAAGTCAAAATCAATACCAATGATTCTTCTCTTCTTTTTAGCTGCAATGAAGAAACAAAAGACCGTTTATTTCAATATCTAAATACAATTGATGTGGCTACACCGGTGATTCGTTATCAATTGTTAATTGTTGAATACCGGAAAGAAAGAGAATTTAAATTTGACTGGGGAATGGGATTCACCAGTGGGTTTAAAGAATTCTTTGGATTAAGTGAAGAGAAATCAACTGGTGTTTTTACAGGTGATTCTGCTTCAATTACTGCAAATTTTGATATTCCTACTGTTTTTGGAAATTTCTTTTCCATTGAACTAGAAACCAAACTTGCACAAGAGCTGGCAAAAATCCAATTATCTTCAGAGGTATTTGGTTTATCAGGAGAAAAAGTATTACTAAAAAATACTTTGGACCAACACTATTTAGATGAGCAAAGAGATTCTGATGGCAATGTAACTTCCAATTATAGTTCAATTTCTTCTGGTTTGGACTTAACCATTACCGGCCGTTGTACTACAGCAGAAGAAATCTACATTGAAATTTCTGCAACTATTTCAGATACCATTCCTAAACCCAATGATCAACCTCCGGATAAATCCGGTAAAACGGTTCAGAGTTATATCAGTACCAGAAGTGGCAAACCAATTATTCTGGGCGGATTAAAGAACAAAAAAGAAAGCTATGTTAACAATATGATCCCAGGGTTGGGACAAATTCCCATAGTTGGTAATTTATTTAAAACTCATGATAATGCTTACTCTGATACGGAATTTATTATTTATATTATCCCTTTTATTTTAAAAACTGACGAACAGCTTCGCCAAGAGCGTATTGATTTAGTAAAAGAGATTTATCAATACCAATTTAAAAAATATTAACCATCATAGTTTCTCAGGTAAATAAAGATGAACAATATTGATTTAGATAACATTCAAGTTAATCCAGAAGATCAGTTCCACTTTGAATATATCAAGCATAATCGAGTCATTAAAATTTTCCAGGATGATCATAAAATTGTTATTGCCAGAGATGATTCAGTTTCCAAAGAATTTATCAATGAACTACTTTATTTATATCGCAACTTTGAAACCCAGTTTGTTTCAGTCAATCAAAAAGATTTTGATACCCTTTTACGTAAAGCCGCTTCTGAAAATGACAATAATTTATCCAGTTTAACTGGTGGTTCTAGTGGTGAAGATTTAGCAAAATTAGCCAGCGATGCACCAGTCGTTAATCTAGTAAATGAAATACTAATGAATGCTTTGGATAAAAAAGCCAGTGATGTTCATTTTGAAGCTTGTGAAGATTTTTTTCAAGTTAGAATCCGGATTGATGGTTATTTACAAACTACTGGAACCTACTCAAAAAACCTTTACGAAGCTGTTTGTGCCCGATTAAAAGTAATGAGCAAACTGGATATTACTCAAAGGAGATTAGCTCAGGATGGTAAAGCTCAGCTCTCGCTTTATGGTAAACGGATTGATATACGAACCTCTACCCTCCCCACTATCTACGGAGAATCTATTGTTTTACGATTTTTAGGCTTAGATGATGAATTAACTGATTTGTCTTCTCTCGGCTTTCTACCGCAAGATATTGCAATTTGTGAAAAAATAATAAAAAAAAGTTTTGGTGCTTTTATTATTACCGGTCCAACTGGATCAGGAAAAACCACAACCCTGCGCTCCATGTTGGGGATGCTGGATAACGTGAGAAAAAAAATCATCACCATAGAAGATCCTGTTGAATACACAGTAGAAGGCTTGAGCCAGGTTCAGGTAAATGATAAAATTGGGTATAGTTTTAGTACAATTTTAAGAAATCTCTTACGTCAAGACCCGGATGTCATTATGGTCGGAGAAATGCGTGATACTGAAACAGCTGACTTAGCTCTCCGTTCAGCGATGACAGGACATCTAGTGTTCTCTACCTTACATACCAATGATGCAGTATCCAGTATTTCTCGATTACTTCATATGGATATTGCTCCCTATATTATTGAATCCTCTATTATTGGTGCAGCTGCACAGCGTCTAGTTCGTCGGCTTTGTCCGCATTGCAAAAAAAAGCTAAAACCAGAAAAAATTGATTTTAATTTATATGAAAAATATCAACTCAGTATCACAGAACTTTATCAACCTATTGGGTGTAAAAAATGTAATCAATCCGGATTTATTGGCCGGAAAGCTTTTTTTGAAGTTTTTGAAATGGATGAAGCGGTTCGGGAAATGATTGTCCAGAATCAATCTATTGCTGTTATTAGAAACTATTTAAAAACTATTGATTTTGTTACTATTTTTCAAAAGGGTTTAGAAGCAGCAGCCAAAGGTGATGTCTTTTTAGAAGAAGTAAAAAGCATTATTGGAGAGATCAAATGAAAACTTATCTGGTTCTTGCTGTTGATGGACAGGGAAAAAAACATAAACTTGTTGAAAAAGCAATTTCTGTCTCCTTATTAGAAGAAGAAATCACCAGCAAAGGTTTGTTTATTGTTAATATTAAGGAATATCAGCCGAACCAGTTTTTTTCCATATCAAACCCGATCAAAGGTAAATACTGGCTGGATTTTTTCTTTAATATTTATACTTTATTGGATTTTGGTCTGGATATTAATGAAGTTTTCCGAATTATGATTGACATGAGCAAACCTGGAACAGAAAGGCTATTTGTAACCACCATTGCTGATCAGTTAAAAAAAGGTGAAAAACTTTCTCAAGCCATTAAAAATGCTCAATCCGGTTCCAAGGTAGATGATTTCATTATTACCATGATTTCATCAGGTGAGGTAAGCGGCCATTTAACCGATGCTTTTCGTTTAATACATTCTTATTTAAAATCCATGCAAAAAATTAAAGAACAAATTTTATCAGCAATCATTTATCCAAGTTTGTTAATATTCTTTTCCGTTGCTTTAGTGAACGCCTTTTTCTTTGTTGTTTTACCAAATTTCAAACAAATGTTTATCAATCTCAATATAGAAGCAAAACCTTTTGTACAAGTTATGATGGGAGTGTCAGATTTTCTGATTGATTACTCTTACCTTTATCTTGGTTTTATTGTATTGTTATTAGCTTTTCTCGTTATATTTATAAAAGCCAATTACTTTCAATCAATACGAACATCAATTTTAAGAAAAATACCATTTATATCAAATATTATTGAATTGCAGATTAAAATTAAGATTTCTTTTAGTTTAGAAATTCTCTTAAGAGGTGGTTGTACCTTAGAAGATGCTATGGTAAAATTAAATGAGATTGAAAATGATCAGCAAATGAAAAAAGAGTTTTCTAAAGGACTGGCTGCATTAAAAGCCGGTGAAGGTGTCAAAAATGCTTTTACCCGTTTAAAAATGTTCAATATTCGTGATTTAAATATCATTGAAATTTCGGATTCCATTTCCAGGTCGGTCGATGGATTTGCTAAAATTTATACTGATGCAGAACAGCAGCTAAGTATTTTTCTTGAACGTCTTTTAAAATTGATTGAGCCAGTTTTAATGATTGCCATCTCAATCATTATCTTTTTTATCATTTATCTGGCAATCACCCCAACTCTCAGCATGCTTGAGAAATTTTGACAAGAATCTTATGGTTTTGAAGTTGAAGTTTTAATAGATCTTGATGATTTATTTGAATAGAGGAGGTAATTTTACATGAAATCAAAAAAACATCGAAAATACAATGAAGCTTTTTCTTTAATGGAAACATTAATCTGGGTAGGAATAGTATCCATTTTTTCCGGAATGATTGTGATCTCAGGTGTAGGCCTAATGAATCGGACCAAAGCGAAGGCAGCAAAAAGTGATATGAATACTATTTCAATTATGTTATTAGAATACAGCCAAGATAATGCAGGAAAATTCCCTGCTGAAGATGAAGGATTAATGGTTTTAGTCGAAGGGGGCTATATTGAAAGCAAAGGTGAAGGTAAAGATTTTCTTGATCCCTGGAAAACACCTTACCAATATTCTGTAGAAAATGAAGGCCTTGGCTACCGATTGGTAAGCTTAGGAGCTGATCGGAAAGAAGGAGGCAAAGGTGTCAACGAAGATATAATAGAAGAACGTGGAACTGATGAAGGTCTGTAATCAAAAGGGCTCCCCTGCATTTAGCCTTTTAGAAGTCATTGTTAGTGTTGCTATATTTTCATTTGCAATTACCACTATACTTTTTAGTCTGGAAAGTATGATTGGAATTAATCGAGTTACCAGAAATAGAATTATTGAACAATTTGAAAATACCAATATAATCGTTGATAAATATTATATTCAGCAAAATGAAGAATAGTCTATTATTCAGCTTAAAGCCAATCAATCAAGCTTTTTCCCTTTTTGAAACCATTATGGCTGTAGCCATAAGCAGCCTTTTTATGGCTTTAATCGTTTCGACAGCTTATATATCTCATAATCTTCTCATCCGTTCTGAACAAAGGGCGATACAAAACTCAGAAATGGCCGAATTATTAACAATTGTTAGCGAAGATATCTTAAATATTGATATATATCCAAGATATGGAGTAAAAGAGTTTAAACTGGAAAAAAAAAGCATACTGTTTTCTGTTGATGGAATTCAAAAAAAATATACTTTTGAAGACATTTTTACCATTACTAGCGGAGAAGAAGTGCAAGATTACCCCATTGTAGAAGATTTTAAAGTTGCATATTTCGATCAAAATGATTTTGAAGCAGTAGAAAATGAAGCACCTTTTTATTGTATATTATATTTTGCTTTTGTAAATAATAAAAAAGTTGAATTAAAGATGAAACTATAGCACAGATTTTTACTGATTTCAGCAGAATGACACAGATATTGAAAACAACGGGATTCCCCTAGGTTTTATCAAAAGGAGTAAAAACAGTTTATCGATGAACAACAATAAAAGAGAAAATCAGCATTTATGTTTTCAGATTGCTCAAGCTTACTCTTTAGCTACTGTAGTATTTGTGGTAACCATGATTACTATTTCTATTTCTTTTGGTTTTTTAGCTCTTTCACTTTACCAGAAGAGTACTAATGAGGATATTCAGCAAGTAAAATCTTTTCAGCCATTATTTGAAATTTTGGACAAGATTATTGAGGAGTTTGACAATTTAACGCAAATGTCAGAGAACATTACTTCCCCTTATGATGGCTGGTTTTTTGATTTACCTAGAGAAATAGAAGATTATGAAATTACTTATCATCCAGTCGATTGTTTTTTAGATATCAATCATCTTGATTTTAAATTAATTAGTAAGCAACTGGACCTGTCGTCTGATCTTGAAGTTCCTGATTATTTTTTTGCTGAAAGTCAACTAGCGGCAATACCGGATGAACAAAGGGAGTTTTTTTCTATTTACATGCTTCCTAATTTTAATACTTGTGATCCTAGCCGGCTTCAGGAATTTATGAAATCCTGGAATTTTGAAGAATCAGTTATCCAGGATGTTGTTCAAAAAATTAATTACTACCGAACTGAAGATTATTGGAAAACTAAAAAATTGCTGATTGATGAAGAAAAATACAAAAATATGAATACCCAGTTTGATCGAAATTCAAAAGATTTATTATATATCCTCTTTGATTCTCAGGGAACGATCAATCTTAATTTTGTTGAAGAAAAACTCTTTCAACATGCATTTAAGATCTGCCATCCTAAAGGAAATGCAGGCCTCTTTTGGCCAAAAATTGCCGGCAAGCATGATTCTGAATCAACTATTGATCGTTTGCAGGATATATTTAATTCACAGGATTATAAAAGATACGAAAAAATGTTTTCAATTGATAGTAAATTATTTAAAATAACAATAAAAAAAAATGAACATCAACTCGAAACTATAGTAAGAAAATACCAGAACACTCGAGGTCTGGTTAAGTTTCATTTTTTTCGTAATATGACAAAAATAATAGAGCCGGAAGAAAATAATTAAGAAAAGGAAAAACTTTTGAGTAAAGGATTGATTTTTATTTCAGACCAAACCCATTATTACTACCAGTTTCAAGATAACACGATTACAGAATACAGAGATAATGATAATTTACCTCAAACACCAATTATAGTCCTTTCTGATAGTTTTGTTGATTTAAAGATTATACAGGTCCCAGTCGTTTCTAATCAATTACTGCCGGATATTATTCTGAATTCTTTAAAGAAACATTCAGCAGTTTTACCTCAGTCTCAGGATTTTGATTTCTTGATTCAGCAAAAAGAAGAAAATCAATACCATGCCCTTACCTTTACTAAAACTTATCAAGGATCAATTAATTTACAAGGCAAAAAAATATTCTCAGTTTATCATATCTTAAACCGTCTCATGCAAGATAAATCCTTTAAAGAGGATGAACAGTTTATTGTAAAAGAAGGTAATGTACTTTTTCTTTATACTTTTACCGAAAGAAAGTTTAAAAAACGGACGATTTATTTTGAAAATGACCTGGATAATTTAAAAGATCAAAATATATACTATATTGATTTAACCGAAGTTCATCAAGCTCCAGCAGGTTTTCTGAATATACCCGAAGATATTCTCCGAACACAACTCAAGCAACTCAAAAACTCTGTTTTTAAACCCAAATCACAAAGAGTAAAAAAATATTCACTCATTGCTGTAACAGCTTTAAGTATCTTGCTATTAGGAAGTTTAGAAATTTATCATTACAGGCTTTATAAAAATAGCCAAGAACTAGAAACAACTAAAAAAAATTTAATTAATCGTTTAGACACTGAAAGAAAAAAACAAAAATTAAATGACGAAAATTATAATCAAATCATAAAAATTATAAATAACAAAAGTTATACTTATGAATTTTTTTCCCTCCTTTTGCAAACCGGAAAAAATAATATCAGTATTACGCGTGCTTCTTTGAATAGTAAAAATTTTAGTATTACTGGAACCTGTAAGTCTGATTCAAAACTGGAAAATAGTTTTCGAAATGTAGATTATTGGAAAAATATCAATTTTTCTTTCTCCAAAAAAAATGGAGTTATCCATTTTACTATTAATGGGAATTTTATTTATGATTAATCCTGTATTAAAAAAAGCATTAATTGCCTTAATTATCTTTATCATTCTTTTTTATCTAGTAAATGCCTTTTTTAGAATTCTTGATAAGAATAGCAGTATTACTCAATACCAGGAAGAAATCGCTACTTTAAATAAACGGATTGAGAAATTACTATTGGATCATGAAAAAATGCAGCAATTTGATGCTTCTTATTTAGAAACAGCATATTTTGATGAAGAAGAGTATTTTGAGAATTATATACGAGGAATTTTCAGAAAATATCGCTTAACGATTACTAATTACTTCAGTAAAAAAACAGAAGCAAAATCCAGTGAAGTCACGATAAAATTCAATGTTTTTATAACGGATCTCTTTCAATTACTGGATAATCTGGAAAACGGTGAAAAATTAATTGTCATAGATAATATTTCTTTAAATAAAGCCCATACTCCTTATGTTAATGTATCCATCACTTTAAAGGGTTATTATCAGTAATTTTATTTATCAACAATTTGGATGGAAATAATGAAGTATATATTTAAATTATTATTGAGTTTTATTTTCTTTATCCTGTTTGCCTGCAGCCAGGCTAATAGCGGAATCACTATAGCCGATCCTTCAAAACGTCAGAAAAAAAACGAGGATCAAGAAATAAAAGTCATAAAAAAAGAAAAACCTGCTGATTTAGCTACTTTGTTTTATCCTACTTCAGCTTTTGTCCCACAAAAACCGGTTCAAAACAACAGGCCAGTTACAGTTCAACCAAAACCTACAAAATCCAATATCAACTCTCAGGATTATAAAGTAATTGCAGAATGGATGGTTAATGATGTTCGCCAAATCAAAATTAAAAATCTCCGGACAAGAGAAGAGATTATCATTAAAGAAGGAGACCCAACCGGTAAGATTATTCTGGTCGAAAGAAGCCTTTTTTATTATAAGCTAAAAATTGATGGCGAAGTTATTCAGGTAAATCGTTAATGATTAATCTTTAAAACGGATCAAAAATGCTCCGCGATCTCCAAAATGCCATCTTTTTGCCAATTTATCCAATCCCTTTTTCAGGATCCGATGAATCATTCCAGTTGTAAAACCACTTCCAAAACGGGTGGCACCGGTTATTTTCATTTGATACCGGTTTAATAATATTTTTAAGCCCTTTAAAGAAGGCAGATGAAGGTGTTCATCCGGCATAAAAAATCGCCAATTTGCTTTAAAATAACGGGACACAAATCCTGCCAAAGGAATTTCTATAATCAAGTACCCTTCCCTTTTTAACCGGCTTTGTATTAATTCCATGGTGGAATCAATATTTGTCATGTGCTCTAAAATATTAAACATAAATAAGCAGTCAATATTATCTGCAGATATTGCTGATAAATCACCTTCGATTAAGGTAGCTTCAGGTATGTTAATCATTTCTAATAAACTAGCTGAGATGTCAATCCCAATAAGAGGTTTTGCCTGGTTTGCCTTTAAATAGTGTAGAAAATGGCCATTTGCACAGCCTACTTCAACACAATTTTTACTGGTTATTTGTGCTTTGTCAAAACCGATTTCGGCCAGAGTCATATCCCTTTCTGCAAACAAACCAGTTAATTGTTGTTGCTCCAGATAGCCTGGATTCATTTTTGATTTTATGTCGGCATATGATTCATAATATTGTACTAGTTTTTTCAGATCAGGTAATGGAAACTGATAAAAGGATCCACAATGATGACATTGGTAATAAATGACTGTTTCATGAGTGATTGAAGAATGCACTTTGAATTGGTTTGCTATTTTTTCTGAATGACAAAACTGACAATACATTAGATAACTTCAACACTTTGCAGATGAATTTGAAGTTTATCATGAACCATCTTATAAAAAGTTTCAAATTTTTCAGGAGTAGTGAATTTAAAATACTTTAAAACATCATCATAGAGTTCATGATATACCGTAAGAGGAGGAACTTCATCATGGGCAATTAAATTAGCCAGATAAATTACAAACACACAATCCTGGTGTTCTTCATCACAATCTAATGGATAATGATGATACTGAATACCAGCAACCAGATCATCTGGAAATTGCCATTTTTTTGCTAATAAGGCACCAACGACTTGATGATTATATCCAGAGGTGAGTTCCTCAATTATTTTTATTGAAATCCCTTTTTCATGACAGAGATGGTTGATATTTTCAATTAAGTCTGGATTAATACCAGTAGCAATGATTTTACCCAAATCATGTAAAATTCCAGCAACATAAATATAATCATAGGTATTCTTTAAGTTAAAATATTTGGCAATTAAAAAGGATAAAAAAGCTACATTATAAGAATGTTTAAAAATATCTGCCATTCGAGATAAATCATAACGGTCTTGAAAAACTAATTTTGTTCCATAAGAATAAATAATATTCTTTAAACCCCTCAGGCCAATTATTTTAATCGCATCAATAACTGAAACAATTTTATGAGAAGAGGATAAATAAGCTGAATTGGCAATTTTTATGATTTCACCTGTCAAACTAGGATCCCTGGAAATGATATTAGAGACCTCTTTTAGATTCACTTCAGGATCATTGAGTTTTTCCTGTAGTAAAACAATGTGATCAGGAAATTGAGGAATATCCTGTATTTCCTGTTGTAACAATTCATTGATTTCTTCTCTTTGTTCTAAAGTAATAATGGATAAAGGAATGGTTAGTTGCGAAATCGTGTGTCCATCTTGTTTAAAAATCATAAACTCATTACCAGATAAACCTAGTTTTTTTAACATAAGGATAGTAATGATAATTCCCAAACCAGCACCTTCAGGATTTTCCATAACCATTTCAATTGCCTGTTCAACAGTTTTAAAAACCCTGGCATTTTTCTTTTTTTTCTGGATCATTTCAAGTTCTTTATCCAGGATTTCTACATTATTACGGATGGTCAATACAATCTCATTTTCTGCACAGTAAAGATCAGACTGGATATAATAATCCTTTTTTTCCTGTATCACCATGTATTCTTCCATTTTTTCAGGAGAAATTGTTTTGAACCCCTTCATTCCTTTTTGATACTCTTCTTCTGTTAGAATATCAAGATCAAGATCTTCAAAATAGACCCTTTTAATATTGGCTTTTTTTGCATTATTCAGCAATTCGCGATAGATAAAATTTAAATAATCAAATAGCAGTTCTTTTCCAATTTCAGTTAAACAGGCTTTTAATGCACCTGCTAAATATTCTTCTTCTTTGAAATCTAACCGATAACAGGAAAAACGTATATGTTCATGATCTAAAAAATGTTCAACTATTTCTTGGTTACTTAATTGAAATAGTGGAAAATATTCCATATTTCACTCCCTTTGCTTATTTACCAATATCATTTCTATAGAATGCACCATTAAATTGTACTTTTTTAGCTAATTGATAAGCCTGGTTGAGTGCGGCCTCTTTAGAAGCTCCAGTTGCTACAGCATTTAAAACTCTACCGCCATTGGTCAATAGTAGTTCTCCCTGCTGTTTTGTTCCGGCATGTATGTATTCATAAGGATCAATTCCCTGAAACTCGATAGGAATATCTTTCTCATAGGTTCCGGGATAACCTCCTGAAGCAATTACCACAGTCGCAGCATATTCATTTTTCCACTTTATTTTTTTAGAATGAATAATATCTTTAACAGTCGCTAAAGCGATATCTATAAAATCATTTTCCATTAAAGGTAGGATCACTTGGGTTTCAGGATCACCAAAACGGCAATTAAACTCAACAACCTTTGGCCCTTCATCAGTTAACATCAGTCCAATATAGAGCACTCCACGATATTCAATGTTTTCTTTTTTTAATCCCTTTTTTATCGGTTGAATAATATTTTGATTTACAATGCTCCGTAGTTCATCATTTAAGGAAGTATGAGGGGCATAGGACCCCATTCCGCCTGTATTGCCCCCTTCATCATTGTCATAGGCTCTTTTATAATCTTTAGCCTCGATAAGGGGTAAAAAAGCTTTGCCATCTGTGATAAAAAGAGAACTCATCTCTTCACCGACCATATATTCTTCAAATATGATTTTATCACCTGCGGAACCTAAAATTTTATCTACCATTAATTCCTTAACAGCAAAAAGAGCTTCCTGTTGATTTTGTACAATCTTAACTCCTTTACCAGCTGCCAAACCATCTGCTTTGATCACTAATGGATAAATTTTTTTAGAAAAAATATATTCTTCAGCACTTTTATAATCATAAACTGCTTTAAAATCAGCTGTTGGAATTTGATATTTTTTCATAAACTGTTTTGCAAATATCTTACTTCCTTCAAATTGAGCAGCTTTTTTATTAGGCCCAAAGACTAAAATACCTTTTTCATTAGCCAAATCCGTTAATCCATCAACCAGAGGCTGTTCAGGACCACAAATAATTAAATCAACTTTGTATTCCAGAGCTTTGTCAATAATATTAGCAACTGACAGATCAGTACTGATAATTTCCGCTAATTTTCCAATACCCGGGTTTCCAGGAATAGCAAAAAGTTTTTTATCTTTATTTGATTCTGCTACTTTTTTTGTAATAGCATGTTCTCTTCCGCCGCCGCCAACAATCAAAATATTCATCCACATTCCTTTACATCTATTATAACTTATAACAAAAATTATAACATTTTATTTTTTTTATGAAAATTAATTTTTGATTTTCTCAGCCAGAAAAATATATTTTGCTTGTTATAACTGAATTGATAATTGGTATAAATATTGCTTATTTTTTCAGATATAAAATTGAGGAGATAATTAAATGATGAAAAAAGGAAAAATATTATTACTTTTAACAGTTGTTTTATCATTACTATTTTTTGGTTGTAATACTCAAACTGAAATAAAT